>NZ_WIWK01000229.1:0-2212 GCF_009600165.1 Pseudomonas sp. FSL R10-0399 | reverse complement strand
GGACCTTATCCGGCCACTCAAATCGATGAGTTCCACGTCAGGGTCGATGACCTGGACTTCGTGCCCAGCAACGATCCAGCCTTGAATTCGCCACGTCTGCTGTTTGGCCCTGCTGACAAGTGGGCTTACCCGTTGCTGGTGACCTCGGCCGATCCTTCTGGTGGCAACGTCTCAATGAAGGGAATGCCCTATGACGCCCGCGTTTACACCTACGACCACGCCACGGCGCCGGACTGATAAAGGATCTGCTAACCATGCTTGCTTACCCTGAAGGTCTGCCTACGCCGCAGCGGGAGGGCTACGGCTTTGATCCTGTCAGCCCGATGACAAGCACCAAGCTGGTGACTGGGCGCTCGGAGCGGCGTCGCGCGTTTGTCAGCACGCCGACTGTGGCGACTGTCACCTGGCTGTTGACGGCGCCGGAAGCCCGCTTGTTCGAGGGGTGGTTTGAATACGTTCTGCTGTCTGGATCATTGCCGTTCGAATGCCCACTTCTGACCCCGATGGGGATGGAGCCGTACCGCGCCAACTTCGTCGACATCTACAGCGGCCCAGTCTTGGTGGGTGTGGATTTTTGGCGGTTCAGTGCTCAGCTCAGCCTGTTCAAGCGACCACTGATTGATAAGGAATGGGTGGTGGATGCTCCGGATTACATCCTTGGGGCTGACATCTTCGATATCGCCATGAATCGCGACTGGCCCAAGCCCGCCGATTAAAAGTCAGCGCTCACAAAGCTTTGCTGGCAACTCTTCACCCAAGCACCTATCCACCGGCAGCTCGCCGGGAACTTCAAAACTTCGCTGACAGCCGCACCATTGCGGCGGCTTCGGCGCGCCTGCGAGAAATATGCCCATGGCTTACAACACTGGCAATCCTATTGGCTCTTCATCTCCAAAGGATCTTAAAGACAATGCGCAGAACCTAGACTGGCTGATTCTAGGGCCGGCGCTCAGCTACCCTGACCGTCGCGGCGTGAATCGCCTATCGTGGTCAGGCATTGAGGCTTCGTTTTCTGCTGCTCAAGCTCAGAGAAGGGCGGAGCATGATGCCGCCCAGTCGAGACGAGAATTTGAGTTTGAGACGGGTCAATTCAGGCGCGATAAGGAATTCGATGCGGCGCAACTGGAGCGAACCGGCCGGTTTGACCTCTTTATCGCGTCGTCAGGCTATGACGTAATAGGCGATTATGCGTCGCAACCCGTAACCTTCACTGAGCGCAACCAGCTCATGCTGAAGGATGGTGAGCTGTGGAAGCCAAAGGCATCGGTAGCGCTCCCTTACGTCACCAACGGAGTATGGGCAACAGAGTCAGTGAATTTTGCTTCGGCGGGCGACGCGGCATTGCGTCAAGACCTGGCTGGGGACGGAGGGTCTGCACTGCAAGGGTTTCGGGACATTCCGGGTAAAATCTACCAGACCGCGCAAGAAAAGATGGGGCAGATAATCAATGTCCTGGACTTCTTGACCGAAGCTCAGCGTGAGAATGCTCGCCTGCGTTTAGGTACGTTAGACTGTGGGCCAGGTATTCAGGCGGCCATTAATGCCGCAGGTAATGGGCAGCTAACATGGCCCGGCGGCTACCTTTTTGGCACCGGCCAGGAACTAATTGTGCGGTACGCGCAGAAGTGGGCTGGCGGCGGCAAAGGTAAACTACTAACCCCCTTTGGCGAGGAGAACGTAGCCAACTGTCAGATAATTAGCTGCGGCGATGGCACAGCCTACAAGACGGTCAAAACTCGTCAGCTGTACCGGGGTTCAGCTGCTGACCCGCAAGATGCCCCGATTTCTGCAATCCTAAGTGTCCAGCACCAGGGGTTTGACATGGGGGATATCAGCGTTAAGTGCTGGTATGACCCCGAGCGGATAAAAACAGACCCCAAGTATTTGGGTCACGATTGGGACGTGGGCGTGTTTGTTGGTTGCCGACTGCACTGCAAAATCCGGGATACAGCAGTGGTTGGTTGCTTTCGCGTAGCCTCGGTATACCACGATGTAACCCGAGGCCTTGGCCTCCCGGAGCTTTTCGGCTGGGACGGAATTCAGCACCCTGTCGATAGCAAAAATGGCGGAGACGGCGCGCGCATCAGCGAGGTTATAACCTGGGGCGGAAAGTGGGGGGTGCAGGTGCAAGGCGCCGACCCAAAACCCGGGCTAGTTAGCTATGGTAAGGACTACAAGGTAAGCTTGACTGCAACTTTCAGCACTCTTCCGG
>NZ_WIWK01000228.1:0-2249 GCF_009600165.1 Pseudomonas sp. FSL R10-0399 | reverse complement strand
CCTGCAGCGGGCAGCGGGTTTCTCGGTGGCGCCTTGAAAACCGCCGCCGGTGTGGCCGGTGGTGTGATGCTCGCCCAGGGCATCAGCAGCTTGTTCAGCCATCATCAACAGCCGCAAGTGGTTGAAGAAATCATCGAAGAGCCGACGTCTGCGGGCGGCAATGGCTGGGGCAACGACAACCAGCAGTTCGCCAACAACGACCGGTCAGGCTTTGATGGCGGCGGTTTCAACGACGACGACAGCTTCTATTCAGACGACGATTCCTTCGTCTGATCCCCCCAGCGCCCGGCGACCCATGGCTCGCTGGGCGGTTTATCCGCGCAAACCCTCGGCAGGCTGGCATACTGCGGCCTTGTGTTTTACCTACCTGCCCGCTTGCCTGGGCCTCAAGAGGTTTGCCGGTGAAAAAAATTGCGGTCTTCGCGGATGTGCAGAACCTCTATTACACGGTTCGCCAGGCCTATGGCTGCCATTTCAACTACGCGGCGCTGTGGGCTGATATCAGCCAGCACGGTGAAATTGTCGAGGCGTACGCCTACGCCATTGACCGGGGCGACAGCAAACAGCAGCAGTTCCAGCAAATCCTGCGCAACCTGGGCTTCACGGTAAAACTCAAACCTTATATTCAGCGCAGCGATGGCTCGGCCAAGGGCGACTGGGACGTGGGCATTACCATCGACATCATGGACTCGGCAGCCAATGTCGATGAAGTGGTGCTGGCCTCGGGTGACGGCGACTTTGACCTGCTGCTTGAGCGCATTGCCAACAAGCACGGGGTCCAGACCGTGGCCTATGGCGTGCCCGGCCTGACCGCCAACTCATTGATCCGCGCGGCCACTCGTTACGTGCCGATTGAAGGCAACTTGCTGCTTAAATAACGTTCATTTTTTAACAGGATTGATCAGGTTTGGAACGCATTGCGGTCATCGACTTTGAAACCACCGGCCTTTCGCCGAGCAGCTCGTGCCGGGCCACTGAAATTGCCGTGGTGATACTTGAACAGGGGCGCATCGTCGAGCGTTACCAAAGCCTGATGAACACCGGCGTGCGGGTGCCGGGGTTTATCGAGCAACTGACCGGCATCAGCAACGCCATGCTGCGCACCGCGCCGCCTGCCGAGCGGGTGATGAACGAGGTCAACGAGTTCGTGGGGATTACCCCGCTGGTGGCACACAACGCGGCGTTTGACCAAAAGTTCTGGGACTTTGAAATGGGCCGCATCAAGCGCACCCGTTTGCAGAACTTTGCCTGTTCGCTGTTGCTGGCCCGGCGGCTGATGCCGGCCGCACCCAACCACAAGCTGGGTACCCTGACCGCCTTTGCCGACTTGCCCCACACCGGGCAGGCTCACCGGGCCATGGCCGATGCGGAAATGGCCGCCAACCTGATGACTTACCTGGCCGAGCAACTGCGCCAGCAGCACGGGCTGAAAGCGCTGGATCACGACCTGCTGTGCAAGTTGCAGAAAGTCCCGGCAGCGAAGATCAACGAACACCTGAAGCGTTATCGCGGTTTCTAAAACGTTTATTCCCGCGTAGGAGCGAGCTTGTCTCGCGATCTTTTGATCGTTTAAAAGATCGCGAGGCAAGCTCGCTCCTACACGATGAACTGCCCCCAAAGTGTACGGGTCACTTTTGGTGCGTTCTGTTACTTATTATTTCGCAGCCCTTTGTCTAGAATCCCAAGTCCCCTGCCTTTGCTTTCCGAGCTGCCCCCATGCCTGCCGCACGACGTTTCCCGTTACAACTGATCGGTGCTTTTTTTGCGTTGTACGTTATTTGGGGTTCGACCTATCTGGTGATTCGCATCGGGATTGAGTCCTGGCCGCCGTTGATGATGGCCGGGGTGCGCTTTCTGGTGGCGGGCTGTTTGATGTACGGCTACATGCGCTGGCGCGGGGCGCCGACACCGACCTTTGTGCAGTGGCGTTCGGCAGCCATGATCGGTTTTCTGTTGCTGGCCTGCGGCAATGGTGGCGTGACCCTGGCTGAGCATTCGGGCGTGGCCTCTGGTGTCGCGGCCCTGGCCGTGGCGACGGTGCCGCTGTTTACGTTGCTGTTCGGCTATTTTTGGGGCGCACGCAACACCCGCCTGGAATGGGCCGGTATTGCGCTCGGGCTGATCGGCATCGGCATGCTTAACCTCGGCTCCAACCTGCAAGCCAGCCCGCTGGGCGCTGCGATGATCCTCTTTGCGGCAGCCGCCTGGGCGTTTGGCTCAGTGTGGAGCCGCCATTTGCCGCTGCCCGC
>NZ_WIWK01000227.1:0-2255 GCF_009600165.1 Pseudomonas sp. FSL R10-0399 | reverse complement strand
CGATACAGCCGCGCGCCCGGTACAAACGGGTCGGGCACAAAGCGTTCGGCGGTCAGGGCCGGGCGCTGGTGATAGCCGCGGGCAATGCCTTCGCCGCCCAAATACAGCTCACCCGCCACACCCACTGGCAGCGCCTGCATGCTGGCATCCAGCACATAGGCGCTGCGCTCACCCACCGGACGCCCGATCGGTAAGAACGCCGAGTCAAATTGGGTGTCCGGGTAAGCGCACCAGATCAACGGCGTGATCACCGTTTCGGTCGGGCCGTAACCGTTGATGATGCGTGGCGGTTGCAACACGCGCTGCACTTCATCAAAGGCGTGCTTGGGCATGCCCTCACCGCCCACGGTGTAGGAGCGTATTGGCAGCCTGCGCCCGGCTTCGCCAATGTTATCGGCCATTTGCAGCAAATAGCTCGGGGTAAAACAGGCGATGGTGATGCCATGGCGCTCGATTTCTTCGCAGGTACGCTGCGCGCTCCAGACCTCATCGTCACGGGGCATCAACGCCGAACCGAACACCAGCGGGGTCAGCCAGCGCTCGTGGGCACCGTCAAAACTGATCGAAGCAAATTGCAGCTCGCGGTCGTCCGGGGTCATGCCGTACAGCGCGCCAATGGCCAGGCAATGCATGGCCAACGGGCCGTGGGCCACGCTCACGCCTTTGGGCCGCCCGGTCGAACCCGAGGTGTAAATCAGGTACGCGAGGTTCTGTGCAGTGATCAGGTTGACCGGGTTGCTGGCAGGCAAGTAGCTGACGTCTTCACGGTCGAGCTCCAGCACCGGCAGGCCGTCGATCTGCGGCAACTGCTTGCGCAACCACGACTGGCTCAGCAGCAAAGCAATGCCGCTGTCCTGCATCAAGTAACCCAAGCGCTCTGGCGGGTACGCCGGGTCCAGCGGCACATACGCGCCCCCGGCCTTGAGAATCGCCAGCAAGCCGATAATCATCTGCGGCGAACGTTCTACCGCCAGCCCCACCCGCACTTCGGGGCCGATCCCCAGTTCACGCAGGCGATGGGCCAAACGGTTGGCGCGTTGGTTGAGTTCGGCGTAGGTGAACGTGCTGCTGTCAAAGATCAGCGCCGTGGCGTCAGGGCGTAGCGCCGCCTGGGCGGCGATTAACTGATGCACACTCTGCTCGGTCGCGGCTTTGGGTGGCGGGTTCCACTCACGCAATTGTCGGGTGTGCTCGACAGCACTTAGCAACGGCAATTCGCCCAGCGCACACAACGGCGCCGCCACCATGGCGTGCAGCAGGCACGCCAAGTGCTCGCTCATCCGGGCAATGGCCGCCGGTTCAAAATGGCTGCACAAGAAGCTCCAGGTCAGGCTCAACTGGCCTTCACTGACCGCCGCCAGCGTCAGCGGGTAGTTGGTGCGCTCATGGTTGGCCGGTACGGCAAAGCTCAAGCCCTCTGGCGCGCCCTGCTGCAAGGCCGCGCCGATGGGGAAGTTTTCAAACACCAGCAAACTGTCGAACAGCGGCTCACCGGCACGCCCGGCCCAACGCTGCACATCGCTCAGCGCGGTAAATTCATGCTCGCGCAGCTCCAGGTTATGCGCCTGCAAGCGGCTCAACCACTGCGCCACACTTTCAGCCGCCTGTGGCTGAGTGATCACCGCCAAGGTGTTGATAAACAGCCCGAGCTGGTTTTCTGCACCCGGCAGATCCACCGGACGCCCGGACACAGTGGCGCCAAACGCTACGGTCTGTTGACCGCTGTAACGCTGCAACAATACCGCCCAAGCGCCCTGCACCAAGGTGTTGAGGGTGATGCTGTGCTGGCGGGCAAAGGCATTGAAAGCCTCGCTGCTCGGCCCATCGAATACCTGCCGATGATCCGCGTACTCGCTGCTGCCTGAGCCACCGTGCGCCAGGCTTTGTGCCAACAGCGTCGGATTGTCCAGGGTCGCCAGTTGCGCACGCCAAAAGGCTTCATCTGCCTGAGCATCCTGCCCTTGCAGCCAGCCGATGTAGTCGCCAAAGCGGCCCTGATGAGTGGCCACCTCAACCCCGGCATAACGCTGCAACACCTCACCCAGCAGCAAGGCATTGCTCCAGCCATCCAGCAGTAAATGGTGATGGGTGTAGATCAATTGCTGGCGCTGCTCATCGAGACGCACCAAGGCCAGGCGCAGCAACGGCGGTTGCGCCGGATCAAACTGCAAACGCTCGCTGCGCGCCAGCAACTCCAGCTCGGCGGTTTGATCGGCGCGGCCGCGCCAGTCGAGCACGGTCAGCGGCAGTTCCAG
>NZ_WIWK01000226.1:0-2302 GCF_009600165.1 Pseudomonas sp. FSL R10-0399 | reverse complement strand
GGCCTGCCTGCGGCCACGCAGCCCTTGATCAGCGCCGCCTTGAACAAAGCCCCTGGCACGCCGGACGCGCACTTGCCAATGGCCGCGCACTCGACCCAACGGCGCTGGGTCACAGAACCCTGCGAGTCCAGCGAACACGCCGTGCTGCTGTTTTGCCCGGCACCCGCTGGTGATCTGGCGGCCGAGGCCGCGTGGCGTTTGCTCGCCCAGTTGGCAAGCACGCCGTTCTATCAACAGCTGCGGGTTGAGCAGCAATTGGGCTACGCGGTGTTCAGCAGCCTGCGCCAGCTCAATGGGCAAACCGGCCTGCTGTTCGGCGTGCAATCGCCTCACGCCCCCGTGGCGAACATCTTCGAGCACATCCGTGCATTTCTGGCTCAATTGCCGACGCTCGTCACGGCACTGGATGAAACAACCTTCATCCAGGCGCGAGATGCCTTGGCGCAGCAGTTTTTGCCCAAGTCATTGAGCGGGGCTCAAGCGAGTGAACTGCTGTGGCAAGCAAAAATAGGGGGCCACCCGTCGGACGACTTGAAAGCGCTCTATACCGCGCTTATAAGGCTGGATCCTCAGACTACACTGCAGGCAGCTCAGCAGATTAATCAGCCTGAGTGCGCTTGGCTGTGCTTGGCTACCCAGCCCGCAACTGAAACGTTTTTTCTCGGACAAAGCTGATTTTTACCAACCGCGTAATGAGCTTTCTCTGACATAGAGCGCTCAGCAACAGACAATTTTAGTAACATAGCCGTCCAAGTTGTCAGAACCACTCCTTCGGGAGAGGGACTAACCCAGAGACACCCCACCAACCGCTGAAGGAGACACCCTATGTCGTGGACTAAACCTGCTTACACCGACCTGCGTATTGGCTTTGAAGTGACCATGTACTTCGCAAGCCGTTGATCTGTCCCGGCTCTTGGTTATCAAGAGTTGAGCAGAGCAACCCAACGCCTCGGCTCGCCGGGGCGTTTTTATTTTCAGATTTGCAAGAGAACACGCCATGTTTGTCCAGATTTTAGGTTCCGCCGCCGGCGGTGGTTTTCCACAGTGGAACTGTAACTGCGTGAACTGCGCGGGTTTTCGCGATGGCAGCCTGAACGCCAAAGCACGCACCCAATCCTCGATTGCGATCTCTGACGATGGCGTCAACTGGGTGCTGTGCAACACCTCGCCCGACATCCGCGCGCAACTCCAGAGCTTCGCCCCGATGCAACCGGGCCGCACCCTGCGTGACACCGGCATCAGCGCCATTATTTTGATGGACAGCCAGATCGACCACACCACCGGCCTGCTCAGCCTGCGCGAAGGCTGCCCGCACGAGGTGTGGTGCACCGACATGGTCCACGAAGACCTGAGCACCGGCTTCCCGCTGTTCAACATGCTCAAGCACTGGAACGGCGGCCTGAACTGGAACCGCATCGAGTTGCACGGCTCGTTCACCATCCCGGCTTGCCCGAACCTGCGTTTCAGCCCGCTGCCGTTGCGCAGTGCTGCGCCGCCTTACTCGCCGCACCGCTTCGACCCGCACCCGGGCGACAACATCGGCCTGATCGTTGAAGACCTGCGCACCGGCGGCAAACTGTTCTACGCGCCGGGGCTGGGCAAGGTCGACGCGCCGTTGCTGGACATCATGGCGGGCAGCGATTGCCTGCTGGTGGACGGCACGATGTGGGACGACGACGAAATGCAACGCCGTGGCGTGGGCACCCGCACCGGCCGTGAAATGGGCCACCTGGCACAGAACGGCCCCGGCGGCATGCTCGAAGTGCTGGAGCAATTGCCCGAGCAGCGCAAGGTGCTGATCCACATCAACAACACCAACCCGATCCTCGACGAAGACTCCGCCGAGCGCGCCGAACTGGCCCGCCGGGGCGTTGAAGTGGCCTTTGACGGCATGAGCATCGAGTTGTAACCCACCCAAAACCTGTAGGAGCGAGCTTGCCTCGCGAGCTTTTAAACGATCAAAAGATCGCGAGGCAAGCTCGCTCCTACAGAGGTTCACCTTCTGGAGGCACCATGACCCAAGCCCCACTCTCCACTGCCGAGTTCGAAGCCGCGCTGCGGGCCAAAGGCGCGTATTACCACATCTATCACCCGTATCAGGTGGCGATGTATGAAGGCCGCGCGACCCGCGAACAGATCCAGGGCTGGGTCGCCAACCGCTTCTATTACCAGGTCAACATCCCGCTCAAAGACGCCGCCATCCTGGCCAACTGCCCGGACCGCGAAGTCCGCCGCGAGTGGATCCAGCGCCTGCTCGACCACGACGGCGCCCCCGGCGAAGACGGTGGCATCGAAGCCTGGC
>NZ_WIWK01000225.1:0-2380 GCF_009600165.1 Pseudomonas sp. FSL R10-0399 | reverse complement strand
GACCTGTCAACTTTTCGCGCATGGTTCAAGCCAACCAAGGCAAGGGCGCACTTACGCAAACTACGTTTGCAGGCGGTCCGTTGGACGTGTTTAGACGTTGAAGTTAAACGGGCAGGCCTGCCTGGCACTGCTTACGCTACGCTGAGCAGTGTCAGGCAGGTCAGCCCGTTCCAGTAGCAAGCTTTTTGGCTCTTTCCAGAATGGACGCAAGCAAAGCAGGAAGCGCCTGTGGGTGAGTCTCGGCCATGTCCAAAACGATGGACTCCGACTTGGTGCGCAAAATGGCTCGCCATTGCTCGTCGGTTAGTTCGGCCAGCATGAGCGCACTGTCTTCCTGAACGGCTGCAAGTTCCTCGTCTGATGCCTGTTCACCCATGGCGAGCAGATCGCGTAAGCCGTTTGACCAGTAGAGCTGACGTTTTCCCTTGAACGCTTCGGCATAGGTACGAAACAGGATTGCCGACTGTTGCCAGCCCTCAGACTTATCGAGGACGGCTCTCAGGAAGTCCCAGGGCGTGCGTGAGCCGTTACGGCCCTTCTTGGTGTGGCTTTTGGTCAATTCGCTCTCTAGGCCCCATTTGGAGGCGTAGGCAGCGGCATAGGTGCCATCATCAACCCTGCAACCATGCTCATCAGAAGGACGCGGCAAACCAGCACGCATGCACGCTTGTTGCCAAAGAGGGCTGAATGCGTGGTGTACGGATTGAGGCGAAAAACCCTGATCGAGAAAGAGCAAGACATGAAGGTGTGGGTGAAAGCCATTTTGGCCATGGGTAACTTCCAGAGCCCGGATGGTTCCACGAATACCCAAGAGCTTTCTGAGCTTCTGCCCGGCACGGCTGGTTGTAGTGCTGCGCCATGCTGTGTGGATTTGCTTCAAGAGTGCTGGCAAATCGTCGCCAAGCCCGTGCGGCACTGTCAGGGTCAGCATGAAAACATCCCACTCACGCGCTTTGGCGAGAGCCAGAGCAGTGGTCAGTTCAGCACGACGGCGCTCGCTGATTTTGGCGGCACAAACCGGGCAAGCCCATACGGAAGCGCAGACCTGAAGGCCCGTATAGAACGCCTTGTTGTGCTCCTTGCTCTTGAGTACCTGGAGCGATTGATTTGGCACTCTCCAACGCATGCACTTAGACGTGCGTGAGGTTGGCAATAGCCAATTAACGATGCTTTTTAGAGCGAAACGCTCGCAGCGGAAAAGCCTAGGATCGACAGGCAACCCAGCGGTGATTTCCCCCGTGCTTTGGTCAACCGTTAGGTGAGCGGAGTCAGTTATCGCGTATATACCAAGGGGCTCCGCCCGAAAGGCCGTTTCTGGCCCGGAATTCTGGTAACGCCCGGAAGTGTTATTCTTGTCCATGCAGATCCTTGTCCTGCAAAACCCGGGGTAAATCGCGGCGCCAACCGCGACCCCCACAGAACCCCCTACAGCGCTAACTGGAGGGGGTTTTTTATTGGCTGGTCAAAATGCGCTTAATGGTTTCGGCGTGCGCGTCAGCTTGCTGGTAATCCATTTGCAAAGGGCCGAGAAAGGCCATGGTGAATTTCGGATTCTTGGGTGCAAAGGCAACCATGATCTGGCCGCCATTAGGCTTTGGCATTCCGTTGTAATAAAACTCAGCGAAATGGTGGAACTCATCGAAGTTATCGAGATCGTCCACGCAGGGCATAAGCTCTAAGCAAGGCCCGTGGGGGTCGTCAGGGTGAAAGAGAGCGACAACGAGTTTTTTGGTTTTCTTCATTTGAACGTTCATTCGTTGGGTTCCTTGCGTTGGAAGGTGCGGAGTTTGGTTTGTTGGTCAATGAGTTCAATTTGAGCCTGATTGGCATCATGTACGGCTTCAAGCATCGAACGCTGCATGATTTCCAAGGCACGGCCCGGCTCTGCTTTTGCCAAGCGTGCAGCCTGAGCAATTCCCAAAATCATGGGGATGTTGCCCTCCATAATCTCGGTTACAAAGCTGGCTGCAGCCACACCAGTCGCATCGTTAAGCTCATTGAGCGCAGCCTTGAGTTCATCGGAAATAGTCAAAGCCATCCGATTTTGTGGCTTGCGTTTTTTGGTAGTCATATTGCACCGGTGAGTTGCTTCTCGTGACTCATGGTATTGTGTGATTTGACGATCCGTCAAGAGCAGCCTCCGGCGGCATTCGGCATGTGCCAAGGGTGCATGGGGTGAAACGTCCCATGCTCCCTAGGCGGAGCGTGCTTTTGATCGAGTCGGGTCAAGGGTTCGCTTCGCCCGTGCTTCCGTTTGCCGGGAAGGTGGGACAATTTCCCGACAAGCCGGGAGCGCGGCCCCTGACCTGTCAACTTTTCGCGCATGGTTCAAGCCAACCAAGGCAAGGGCGCACTTACGCAAACTACGTTTGCAGGCGGT
>NZ_WIWK01000224.1:0-2427 GCF_009600165.1 Pseudomonas sp. FSL R10-0399 | reverse complement strand
GTATGCGTCCGGGCATCCCGTCTTGCGTCACTAAACCGGTTGCCACCTATGCGGCAGCAGCTCCGCAATCTCACTCGCCCGCTGCGTCGGCAGGCGCGTGAGGACGTCCTTCAAATAAGCATACGGATCATGCCCGTTGAGCCGCGCCGACTGGATCAAACTCATGATCGCCGCCGCGCGTTTACCGCTGCGCAGTGATCCTGCAAAGAGCCAATTTTTGCGACCCAACGCCCACGGCCGGATCTGGTTCTCTGCCCAGTTATTATCAATGGGCACAGCACCGTCATCGAGATAGCGCGACAGCGCCGTCCAGCGTTTGAGGCTATAGTCCAGAGCTTTGCTTATCGCCGAGCCATCGTGCACGATCTGGCGCTGGGCGATCATCCAGGCATGCAGAGCATCCATCACCGGTACCGCTTTTTCTTGCCGTATTCGGCGGCGTAAATCCGGTTCAAGGTCGCGGACTTCACGTTCGATTTCGTACAGCAACTGGATGTAGCGCAAGGCCTGTTCGGCGAGCTGGCTCTTGTTGGTGGCGTGCAATTCGAAGAACTTGCGCCGCGCATGGGCCATGCAGCCGATCTCGGTCACGCCGAGTTCAAAGCTGGCCTTGTAGCCGCCAAAATCATCGCAGACCAGCTTGCCCTTCCAGTCTTGCAGGAAGTTGCGGGCGTGTTCTCCGGCGCGGCTAGGGCTGAAGTCGTAAACCACCGCCGCCAAGTCCGAGAACTGGCTGGTGGCGTAGGCCCAGACATAGGCTCGATGGGTTTTCTTCGCACCCGGCGTGAGCATCTGTACCGGCGTTTCATCGGCATGGATTACGCCATGTTCGAGAACAGCATCGCGCAGGGCATCGACCAGCGGCTGCAACTGCACACCACAGTTGCCGACCCATTGCGCCAGGGTCGAGCGGGCGATGGCCAAACCGGCCCGACCAAAAATCGACTCCTGACGATAGAGCGGTAAATGGTCGGCGAACTTCGCAATCATGACATGGGCCAGCAGGCCGGCGGTTGGGATACCTTTGTCGATGACCTGCGCCGGAACCGGTGCCTGGATCAGCGTTTCGCACTGACCGCAAACCCACTTGCCACGGATATGACGCTCGACGGTGAACACGCCTGGCGTGTAGTCGAGTTTTTCGCTGACATCCTCGCCGATACGCTTGAGGGCGCAGCCGCACTGGCAGTGGCTGTTGTCGGGTTCGTGATGGATCAGGGTGCGCGGAAACTGCGGCGGCAAGGCGATACGTTTAGGTTTTTGCCGAGCCTCGGTCGAAACGGGAGCGGGTTGCAGCGCTTCAAGTTCGGCTTCGATGGCTGCGATGTCAGTATCGATCAGGTCATCAAGCAGACTGGCCTGATCCGGGCTCAGTTGCTCGCTGCGCTTGGCAAACTTGAAGCGCTTGAGTTGCGCGATCTCGTGGGCCAGTTTCTCGTTGACCATTTTGTGGTGGTGGATTTGCTTACCCATCGTCTCGACTTTCTGATCGAGATTCTCGACACGCTGCATCAACTGCGCCGCCAGAGCGCGCAGTTGTTCAGGGTTTAAGTGGTCGAGATTAGGACGCGAAGTCATGCCGCCGATTTTGCCAGAACAGCCTAAAAGCGACGATAGGCTCATCGGACAATTGCACGGCCTGGCTGGTCGTGGCAGGCGTTATATGATGGAAATCGCGCTGCCTGGCCCAACTCTTTGCCAAGGCAAGCCCAGCACCAGGGCATGCAGTTGTTCGGTACCTAGTTCCATCTGAAAGCCGTGTCGAGAACCCGGCCAGAAGAACTTGCCTTGATGCAGGCGGCGCGCCGCCAGCCAGATACCCAACCCGTCGTGCACCAGCACTTTCATGCGATTGGCGCGGCGGTTGGCAAACAAATAAGCACAGTGCGGCTGCGCCGCACCGAACACGGCGACCACACGCGCCAGAGCGGTTTCGGTGCCGGCGCGCATGTCCATGGGCTCGGTGGCGAGCCAGATGGAGTCGATGCGGATCATCGCAACAGGTCTCGAAGAAAGGTCGCGCAGGCGGCCGCGCTATCGGTCGGCCAGTTCACTTTGACAGTGCCACGCGGGTGCTGGATTTCAACGCAGATATTCGATGATGCAGCTTGCGAATTTGCTCCGGCTAGCTGCATGGGTAACGGAATAAAAGCAGGTTGCAGCTCCGTGTTTTTTTGCATTTGCACCCGAATCCATTTGTGGACAAGGTTCGCGTTGAGGCTATGGCTCAGCGCGACGCTGGCAATCGAGGCGCCGGGCTGGGCGCACTCTTGAATGACTTGGACTTTGAAGGATTTGGAGTAGGAACGGCGTTGTGGCTGCATGAAATACCCGCTTAAAAGGCTAGAACTGGTGCCCACTTAAATTTAAGTGCACACCATGTCTTGGCTTTGCAGGGCTGGGTAGATGACTTCGCCGGACGGATAC
>NZ_WIWK01000223.1:0-2527 GCF_009600165.1 Pseudomonas sp. FSL R10-0399 | reverse complement strand
GACCTGACCCGCGCCCTGAACCGCGTGCTGCCGTCCATCAACCTGCCTGCATCGTCCGGCTATGGTTCCGCGTCGGTGGTGCGCCCCATCAGCCTGCGCGGCTTGAACGGCGACCAGGTGCTGGTGCTGGTCAACGGCAAGCGCCGCCACAACAGCGCCCTGCTCAACAACGGCACGTCGCTGAACTCCGGCTCGCAGCCGGTCGACCTCGACATGATCCCCACCGCGTTGATCGATCATGTCGAGATCCTGCGTGACGGCGCCTCGGCCCAGTACGGCTCGGACGCCATCGCCGGGGTGATCAACATCGTCCTCAAACAGACCGACCACGGTGGCAGCCTGAAAACCACCTACGGCCAGAACTACCAAAACGGTGACGGCGAAACCATCCGCCAGACCGGCGACGTCGGCCTTGCCCTGCCCAATGACGGCTTTATCAACTTTGGCCTGGACGTGCGCCACCAGAAAGTCTCCGACCGCTCCGACAAAGCCCCGTACACCGACAGCGCGGGCAACACCAGCCTGGAGCACACCTATTACGGCACCGGCCTGCCCGAGGCGCGCAACTTCAGTCTGGGTTACAACGCCGAGCTGCCAGTCAGCGATGACCTGACCCTGTACTCGTTCTCGACCTACACCCGGCGCAACTCGGAAAAGCCTCTGGCCTTCCACCAGTCCGCCAGCTTTGACGGCATTGCCACGCCGTTCCCGGAAGGGATCGAAGACACCCTGCGCTTTATCGAAAACGACTTCCAGGTGGCCTTCGGTGGCAAAGGCACCGTCGCCGGTTGGGACTACGACCTGTCCAGCACGTACGGCCAGGACCACGCCGAAGCCACCCTGCGCCACACCTACAACCTGAGCTACGGCCCTGACTCGCCGACCTCGGTCGACACCGGGGTGAAGACCTTCAGCCAGTGGACCAACAACCTCGACCTGACCCGCGCCTTCGATTTTGGCCTGGCCAAGCCGACGCAGATTTCATGGGGCCTGGAGCAACGTTACGAGAACTACAAAATCGGCAAGGGCGACTACGCCTCTTACGCCAGCGGCCCGTTTGACACGGGCGTCAGCGGCAACCCGATTGCGCCGGGGACTATCTCCGGTGCCGGCACCACGCCTGCCGATGCCGACCAAAAAGGCCGCACCAGCCTGGCTGCTTACGGCGAGATCGGTCAGGACCTGACCGACAAATGGCACGTCGATCTGGCCGGTCGTTACGAGCATTACAACGACGGTTCGGGCACCACCACCAACGGCAAAATCGCCACCCGCTATCAGTTGACGCCGATCCTCGCCGTGCGCGGCAGCGTCAGCACCGGTTTCCGTGCGCCTTCGCTGGCCCAGCAGATCTACAGCTCTACCTCGCAAACCAGCGTCAACGGCAACCTGTTCAACTACCGCAACGTGGCGGTCGACTCTGAAGTGGCCAAGGCCTTGGGGGCCACCACCCTCAAGCCGGAGAAATCCACCAACTTCGCCCTCGGCCTGACCCTGCAACCGACCGATGCCACCAGCATCACCCTCGATGCTTACCAGATCAAAATCAAGGACCGCATCGACCAGACCGGCTACCTCGGCGGCACGCCGCAAATCGACGCCATCCTCGGCGCCGCCGGGCTGCCGACCAACCAGGCGGTGACTTACTTCACCAACGCACTGGACACCACCACCCGTGGCATCGACCTGATCGGTGACTACCGCCAGAACCTGGGCGCCTACGGCAACCTGCGCTACACCCTGGGCTTCAACTGGAACACCACCGAAATTGACGACATCCACGCCTCGCCCCTGGCCCAGGCCACCCTCGGCCCGGACGGCGGCTACAACCGTCAGCGCCAGGGCAACCTCAAGCACGGCAACCCGGAGTCCAAGCTGATTCTGGGGACCACCTGGACCATCAACAAGTTTGATATCGGCCTCAACCTGACCCGCTACGGCGAGTACACCCAGTACGGCACCGCCGAGATTTACGACCGCACGTTCTCGCCAGCCTGGATCACCGACCTCAACGTGGACTACCACCTGACCTCCAGCCTGACCCTGACAGCGGGCGCCAACAACCTGTTCAACATCTACCCGGAACGCACAAACCTGCCGAGCAGTTCGGGCGCCTTCCCGTACGGCAACTTCTCGCCGTACGGCACCACCGGCGGCTACTGGTACACCGGCGTGACGTACAACTTCTGACCCATTGCCCTGCCGCCCCAGCGGCGGCAGGGCTTTGCCGAACACTTGCACGGAGGCTGTCATGACCCGCCGTACCGACCCATTGATAGTGGGTGCCTGTTTCACCGCCAACACCCGTCGCCCGGACTTCGAGCGCCTCAAGGCCCTCGCCCGCAGCGCCGAGCGCGGCACATTCGCTGCACTGAGCTTCACCGAACCGCCCGAACAGTTTGAAGCGCTGACCTTGATGTCGGCGCTGGCCGCCGTCACCGAGCACATTGGCCTCATCGCCAGCCCGCACGACACCGAGCCCTACCACATCGCCCGCAAACTCGCCTCCCTCGACCACCTGTCCAAC
>NZ_WIWK01000222.1:0-2578 GCF_009600165.1 Pseudomonas sp. FSL R10-0399 | reverse complement strand
CCAGGCCTTCGCCCGACTCGGACCACGGCTGCCAGAAGCCGCCGCGGTCGGTCAGGCAATACAGACGGTTGTGTTCGTCAAAGCGCGGCTGTTGCAGAGACTCTTCGCTCAGATCCCCGGCAATGCAGTGCGCGGGGTTCCATTGGCCCTGATGATGGCCTTCGGCGAGCATCAGGCGGGTGGAGGTCCAGGGTTGATGCGGGCGGCTCCACTCAATCCAGGCCAGGCGCTGGCCATCCGGGCTGAGCGTGGGGGTAGCGTAAAAGTCGGCGCCTTCGGCCAGCACCTGGCGCTGGCGGGTGGTCAGGTCGATGCTGACCAGCCGATGCTGCGCGGCGTCTTCTTCTACCGCCAAAACGCGGCCGTGGGCAAACTGCACGTCGCCGTAGCGGCAGGTGCCGTGGGTCAGCGCGTGCGGTGCGCTGCCGTCCAGGGCCTGTTGATACAGTTGCTGATCGGTTTCGTTGACGAACACCACGCCGTCATCGCTAAGGCAAAAAGAACCCCCGCCGTATTCATACACCCGGCTGCTTACGCTGAAGGTGGCGGGGGTCAGGCAGTGCGCCTGCTCATCGCGCCAGTGCCAAATGCGGCAGGTGCCTTCTTGCGGGCGGTATTCGTTCCAGAACAGGCCGTGGGGGCCGACCCGCAGTTCGGCGAAATCGACACCGGCGGCAACGGCGAGGGCGGCGCTGAAAGGTTCAGCCTTTTGCGATGAGGCGTGAGTTTCGTTCATTTCTGAAGGCCAATTGTTCGATGGTCTGGGTGGCGTGCTCGGCTTCTTCGCGCGCCTTGAGAATCAGGTCGTGTTGCGGCGATTTACTGCACACCGGGTCCGCGTTGCTGGCGTCTCCCGTGAGCATAAAGGCTTGGCAACGGCAGCCGCCGAAGTCCTTTTCTTTCTCGTCGCACGAGCGGCAAGGCTCGGGCATCCAGTCATAGCCTCGAAAACGATTGAAGCCGAACGAGTCGTACCAGATGTGTTGCATGCTGTGGTCACGCACGTTAGGGAACTCGACCGGCATTTGTCTAGCCCCGTGGCACGGCAAGGCGGTGCCGTCCGGGGTGACGGTGAGGAAGATGCTGCCCCAGCCGTTCATGCAGGCTTTTGGCCGTTCTTCGTAGTAGTCCGGGGTGACGAAGATCAGCTTGCACGGGTGGCCTTGTGCTTCGAGTTTGGCGCGGTATTCGTTGGTGATGCGCTCGGCGCGTACCAATTGCTCTTTAGTCGGCAGCAGGCCCACCCGGTTGAGCTGCGCCCAGCCGTAGAACTGGCAGGTCGCCAGCTCGACAAAGTCGGCTTCGAGGGCGATGCACAGCTCAATGATGCGGTCGATTTTGTCGATGTTGTGCCGATGGGTGACGAAGTTCAGCACCATCGGGTAGCCGTGGGCTTTGACCGCGCGGGCCATTTCGAGCTTTTGCGCGAAGGCCTTTTTCGAGCCCGCGAGCAGATTGTTCACTTGCTCGTCGCTGGCCTGGAAGCTGATCTGGATGTGGTCCAGCCCGGCCTTTTTGAAGTCGCTGATTTTTTGCTCAGTGAGACCGATGCCGGAGGTGATCAGGTTGGTGTAAAAGCCCAGTTTGCGGGCCTCGCCGATCAGCTCGGCCAAGTCCTGACGCACCAGCGGCTCGCCGCCTGAAAAACCCAACTGTGCTGCACCCATTTCCCGCGCTTCACGAAACACTTTGACCCATTGCTCGGTGCTCAGCTCTTTGCCTTGCTGGGCGAAGTCCAGCGGGTTGGAGCAATACGGGCATTGCAGCGGGCAGCGATATGTCAGCTCGGCGAGCAGCCACAGCGGCAGGCCGACCTCGGGTTTGGGCGGCAGCGCCAGCGGTCTGTCAGACAAGTTCGATCCAGTGCTGTGCACGTGCGACCTCCATAAATTGCTCGATGTCATCACCCAGCTCCGGCACGCCGGGGAACTGCGCGTCCAGTGCGGCGATGATCGCCGCCACGTCGCGCTCGCCGTCGATCAGGCCACCGATCAGGGCGGCACTCTCGTTGAGTTTGATCATGCCTTCGGGGTAGAGCAGCACATGGCCTTTTTGCGCGGGTTCGTACTGAAAACGATAGCCCTGGCGCCAGGTCGGGGTTTTGCTGCGATCGAAACTCATAGGGCGATTCCTTTGTGCCAGACACGTTGGTCGGTCACGCTGTGATAGGGCGGGCGGTCCAGCTCGTAGGCCATGGTCATGGCGTCGAGCATGCTCCACAAAATGTCCAGTTTGAACTGGAGAATCTCAAGCATGCGTTGCTGACCGGCGTAGGTGGTGTAGTGCTGCAAGGTGATCGCCAGGCCATGCTCAACGTCGCGGCGGGCCTGGCCCAGGCGGGTGCGGAAGTATTCATAACCGGCCGGGTCGATCCACGGGTAATGCTGCGGCCAGCTGTCGAGGCGCGACTGGTGGATCTGTGGGGCAAACATTTCGGTCAGCGAGCTGCTGGCGGCTTCTTCCCACGTGGCGCGACGGGCGAAGTTGACGTAGGCGTCGACCGCAAAGCGCACGCCGGGCAGCACCAACTCCTGGGAGCGCAGTTGGTCCGGGTCCAGACCCACGGCCTGGCCCAGGC
>NZ_WIWK01000221.1:0-2582 GCF_009600165.1 Pseudomonas sp. FSL R10-0399 | reverse complement strand
CGACTGGGCTCTGATGGCGCGTGGATGCCGCTGCTGGCAGAGCGCGGCGTCGAGCTGGCGGCCTTGCAGCCGAGCAATTGCGGGTTTGATGTGGCGGGCTGGAGCGAGGTGCTGCGCAGCAAGTTCGCCGGGGCGCCCTTGAAGAACATCGCCATTGCCCTGGAGCACAGCGCACCACGCTTGGGTGAATGCGTGATCACCGCCAGCGGCATTGAAGGCAGTTTGATTTATGCCTGGTCTGCGCCGATTCGTGAGGCCATCAACCAGCATGGCGCAGCGACGATATTGATCGATCTGTTGCCTAACAAGCCTGTGGATAAAATCGCCGCGGCCTTGGCCAAGCCGCGCGGCTCACGCTCGATGAGCAAGCATTTGCACAGCCAGTTGGGTCTGGACGGGGTAAAAGCGGCGCTGTTGCGCGAGCTGGCCCCGGCGGATGACTTCAACCACCCGGCGCAGTTGGCCAAAGCGATTAAAGCCCTGCCCCTGACACTGATCAAGGCACGACCGCTGGACGAGGCCATCAGCAGCGCCGGCGGCGTGCGCTTTGAGGCACTGGATCACAACCTGATGCTCAACACAGTACCGGGTGTGTTCTGCGCGGGCGAGATGCTGGACTGGGAAGCCCCCACCGGCGGTTACTTGCTCACCGGCTGCTTTGCCAGCGGGCGCGCCGCAGGGTTGGGGGTTTTAAGCTGGTTGCAAGCACAACGCTGATCACCTGGGTGGGAGCGGGCTTGCTCGCGATGGCATCGACGCGCTAATCAGATTGACCGAGGCGCCTGAATCGCGAGCAAGCCCGCTCCCACATATTGAAGGGCGGGTTATGGCTTGCGCTTGCGCGGGCCGGTGTTGAACACCGGGACTTTGCGCACAGGCTTGACCGAAGGCTCGGCCGGGGCCACGTCGCCGCTGTCCACCCATTTGCCCAGGTTGCGCTTGCCGCCACCGCCTGCTGCTTTAGGCTTTTTCGGTTTCTTCGGCTTTTTGACCACCTGGCCCGTCGCATCGGTTAGCGGCACGCGGTGCTCTGGCACAAAGTCGGGTTCTTCGTGGCGGGTCAATGTCTGACGGGTCAACATCTCGATTGCCGACAACATGTTCACTTCGTCCGCACAAACCAGCGAGATCGCCTCGCCTTTCTGGCCCGCTCGGCCGGTGCGACCAATGCGGTGAATGTAGTCTTCGGCCACGATCGGCAAGTCAAAGTTGACTACCAGCGGCAGGTCGTCGATGTCCAGGCCGCGCGCGGCGACGTCGGTGGCGACCAGAATTTGCACTTCGCTAGCCTTGAAACGATCCAGCGCCCGTTGACGGGTGGCTTGTGGCTTGTCGCCATGGATGCCGTCCGCGTTGATCCCCAGGCCTTGCAGCTTGTCTACCAGCTCATCAACGCCGTTACGGGTCTTGGCGAATACCAGCACCTGCTTCCAGCGCTGGCTGCGCAGCAAGTGCAGAAACAGCTCTGCCTTGCGCTTTTTATCAACCGGGATCACCCACTGCTTGACGCTGCTGGCCGCCACATTGCGTGGGCTGACTTCGATGCTCAGCGGGTTGTCGAGCATCTGCTCGGCCAACAGGCGGATCGCGTCCGAGAACGTTGCCGAGAACAGCAGGGTCTGGCGTTTTTTCGGCAAGGCACGGTAAATGTCGCGCAGCTCTTCGGAGAAACCGAGGTCGAGCATGCGGTCGGCTTCGTCGAGGATCAGGGTTTGCAACTGGTTGAACTTGATCGCGTTCTGGCGATACAGGTCGAGCAAGCGGCCGGGGGTCGCCACCAGTACATCAACGCCTTTGCGCAGCTTCATCATTTGCGGGTTGATGCTGACCCCGCCGTACACCGCATAGGTGCTCAATGGCAGGTGCTCGGCGTACTGGCGAATGTTCTCGTGAACCTGTTCGGCCAGTTCGCGGGTCGGCACCAGCACCAGCGCGCGGATCGAGTTGCTGGTGACCTTTGGCCCTTCCATGGTCAGCAATTGCAGCAATGGCAAGGCAAAGCCGCCTGTTTTGCCGGTGCCCGTCTGAGCGGCGGCCATCAGGTCACGGCCTGCCAGCACGGCGGGAATTGCTTGGGCCTGAACCGGGGTGGGGGTCTTGTAGCCGAGCGCCTCAAGGGCGCGCAGCAAGGGCTCGATCAGGCCAAGGGTGGCGAATGTCATGGGAATACCGTCGAAAAAGGTCTGCGCAGGGGTGCATAAAGTGCAATGGCGCGCAGTTTACCCTAATTCAGACGGTTTTCTGCTTGCGCCACTGCGGCAACCCGATCAACACCACGGCGCTGATGATCACCGCCATCGCCAGGCACTCTTCGAAGCCGATGCTCTCGCCCGCAAACACGATGCCCAGCATCACCGCCACGGCCGGGTTGACGTAGGCATAGCTGGTGGCGGCGGCCGGGCGCACGTTTTTCAGCAGGTACATGTAGGCGCTGAAGGCGATGATCGAGCCGAAGAACACCAGATACAGCAACGCGCCCCAGCCTGCGGCGGTTGGCAGATGGGTCATGCGCTCGCCGCTGAGCAGGCTGCCGGCCAGCAGCACCACACCTGCGGTGATCATTTCGGCGGCGCTGGCCATGG
>NZ_WIWK01000220.1:0-2590 GCF_009600165.1 Pseudomonas sp. FSL R10-0399 | reverse complement strand
GGCATGGTGCAACCGGGCCAGCCGCTGCTCGATGCCAACGGCCAGCAAATCATGGACCCGGCCACCGGCCAACCGATGCTGGCGCCGTACCCGGCCGACAAACGCTCGCAGTCGACCCGCAACTTTGAGCTCGACCGCTCCATCAGCCACACCAAACAGCAGCAGGGCAAAGTCAATCGCCTGTCGGTGGCCGTGGTCATCGATGATCAGGCCATCGTCAACCCGGCCAACGGCGAAGTCACCCGCACTCCGTGGAGCGCCGATCAATTGGCGCGCTTCACCCGCCTGGTGCAGGACGCCGTGGGCTTTGATGCCAGCCGCGGTGACAGTGTGAGCGTGATCAACGTGCCGTTCTCCTCCGAGCGTGGCGAAGTGATTGCCGATATTCCGTTCTACTCGCAGCCCTGGTTCTGGGATGTGGTCAAGCAAGTGCTGGGCGTGCTGTTCATTCTGGTGCTGGTGTTTGGCGTGCTGCGCCCGGTGCTCAACAACATCACCGGCAATGGCCGCAACAAGCAGGTGGCGGGTATTGGCAGCGATGCCGAAATGGCCGGCATGGGCGGTCTGGACGGTGAGCTGGCCAACGACCGCGTGAGCCTGGGCGGGCCACAAAGCATCATGTTGCCGAGCCCGAGCGAAGGCTATGACGCACAACTGAATGCCATCAAGAGTCTGGTAGCCGAAGACCCGGGCCGCGTGGCCCAGGTCGTCAAAGAGTGGATCAACGCCGATGAGTGATAACCGAGCTGCCGCCAATGCCAAGCTGACCCGGGTCGACAAGGCAGCGATTTTGCTGCTGTCGCTGGGCGAAGCCGATGCCGCGCAAGTATTGCGGCACATGGGGCCCAAAGAAGTGCAGCGCGTGGGTGTGGCGATGGCGCAGATGCGCAACGTGCACCGAGAGCAAGTCGAGCAGGTAATGAGTGAGTTCGTCGAAATCGTCGGCGATCAGACCAGCCTCGGCGTCGGCTCTGACAGCTACATCCGCAAAATGCTCACCTCGGCCCTCGGCGAAGACAAGGCCAATGGCCTGATCGACCGTATTCTGCTGGGCGGCAACACCAGCGGCCTCGACAGCCTGAAGTGGATGGAGCCGCGCGCCGTGGCCGACGTGATCCGCTTCGAACACCCGCAAATCCAGGCCATCGTGGTGGCCTACCTCGACCCCGATCAGGCGGGCGAAGTGCTCGGCCATTTCGATCAGAAGGCGCGGCTGGACATCATTCTGCGCGTGTCCTCGCTCAACACCGTGCAACCGGCGGCGTTGAAAGAGCTCAACCAGATCCTCGAGAAGCAGTTCGCCGGTAACTCCAACGCGGCGCGTACTTCGCTGGGCGGGATCAAGCGGGCCGCCGACATCATGAACTTCCTCGACAGCTCGATGGAAGCGCAGTTGATGGACTCGATTCGCGACATCGACGAAGACCTGTCCGGGCAGATCGAAGACCTGATGTTCGTCTTCAACAACCTAGCCGATGTTGACGATCGCGGCATTCAGGCGCTGCTGCGCGAAGTGTCTTCGGACGTGTTGGTGCTGGCGCTCAAGGGTTCGGACGACAACGTTCAGGACAAAATCTTCAAGAACATGTCCAAGCGCGCGGCCGAGCTGCTGCGCGACGACCTGGAAGCCAAAGGCCCGGTGCGCGTCAGCGATGTCGAAACCGCGCAAAAAGAAATCCTCACCATTGCCCGCCGTATGGCCGAAGCCGGAGAAATCGTTCTCGGCGGGAAGGGCGGCGAAGAGATGATCTAAGTGAGCAACGGCGAGTCACCCGGGGATGTAATTCGTGCCAAGGATGTCGGTGCGTTCGACGTATGGGGGCTGCCCAGTTTTGACCCCTGGCAGGAAGAGCCCGAAGCACCCGAGCCGGAACCGGTTGAAGAACTGCCCGCCGACAGCGAAGAAGTGCCGCTCGAAGAAGTCCAGCCGCTGACCCTCGAAGAACTCGAAAGCATCCGCCAGGAAGCCTGGAACGAAGGCTTTGCCACCGGCGAAAAAGAAGGGTTTCACAGCACTCAGCTCAAAGTACGCCAGGAAGCCGAAGTGGCCTTGAATGCCAAGGTCGCCAGCCTGGAACGCTTGATGGGCAGCCTGCTGGCGCCGTTGGCCGAGCAGGACCAGCAGCTTGAAAAAGCCATGGTCGGGCTGGTCGAGCACATGACCCGGCTGGTGATCCAGCGCGAACTCAAAACCGACTCAAGCCACATCGAGCAAGTGCTGCGCGACGGCTTGAAACTGCTGCCGATGGGCGCCGACAACATCCGTCTGTTTATCAACCCGCAAGACTTTGACCAGATCAAGGCCCTGCGCGAGCGTCATGACGAACGCTGGAAAATTGTCGAAGACGACAGCCTGCAACCGGGCGGCTGCCGCATCGAGACCGAACACAGCCGCATCGACGCCAGCATCGAAACGCGGATCAAACTGGCGATGAGCCAACTGTTTGATCAACTGCACGAGCAGTCGCTGCACCCGGCCGCGCCGGACATCGACGTCGACCTGGACCAACCCCATGCGCCTTAAGCGCACCAGCTTCGCCAAGCGCCTGAGCGGCTACGCCCCGGCGGTGGCTTTACCGGCCCAGCCGGC
>NZ_WIWK01000021.1:0-63634 GCF_009600165.1 Pseudomonas sp. FSL R10-0399 | reverse complement strand
GGTGCGACCACTGCGGCCGGAGCCGGGGTCGGCGCGGGTGCAGGTGCTGGAGCGGCGTCCAGATGAACGCTCGGCGATGCCACTTCAATGCCTTCAAAGCTGCTTTCTGGCAGGTCGAAGTCTGCCGCGAACTCAGGCTCTTCTTCCAGCGCCTGCGCCATACGCGCATGGCGCTCGGCCGCTTGCTGGGCCTTGCGCCGACGTACCAGCAGCAGCAACAAGAGCAACAGCAACAAGACCGCTGCACCACCTACGGCGGCTGTCAGCATCGGACTGGCGAGCAAGTCCTGGATCTTGCGTTCATCACTGGGCGTATCGCCCGGTGCCGGTGCTACAGCGGTTGCCGGCGCACCTTCAGTGGCCGGGGCGATGTCGTCTTCAGGTGTATCTGCTGCCTCACCCACCAAGCTGGCTGGCAAGGCAGCGCTGGCGTCGAGCGGCGCGGGAGCTTCGCCCTCCAACTTGGCCAACTGGTTGTTTTTCAATTCGATCAAGCGTTGCAACTTGTCGACCTGGCTTTGCAGGTCTTGTACCCGGCTTTGCAACTCGGCACTTTGACGACGGCTGCTGTCGAGGCTTTCCTGGGTCATCGCCAGCTTGTCGCTGACATTCTTGGCGTCACCACCCGCGCCTTTGCCCGCCTGCCCTGCAACCAGGCTCAAGCCATCTTTGACTTCAGCTTTGGGCTGCGCCGTGGCTGCCGGTTTGCGCGCGGTGGCATCCAGTTGCTGAGCGCGTGGCGCGGTACGCCGACCACTGCGCCAGTCAGCGTTCTGCGTTGCGACTTCAGCAATTGCCCTGGACTGGGCCAGTTCGACACTTTGCGCCGCCGTCGGCAAACGCAGCACCTGACCGGTTTTCAGGCGGTTGATGTTGCCGCCGATAAAGGCATCGGGGTTGAGCGCCTGAATCGCCAGCATGGTTTGCTGCACCGAGCCACCGTTGCGCGCCTTGGCGGCAATTTCCCACAGAGTGTCACGGGCAGACGTGGTGTATTGCCCTGCTTCCCCGCCAGCAGTGCTGGCTGCGGTAGCCGGAGCTGTCGCCGCGGCGGCTGCGGTTTGTGGCGAATATTTAGCGGGATCCAGCAGGACGCTGTAGTCACGCATCAAGCGGCCATTGGGCCACATGACTTGCACCAGAAATTTTACGAAAGGTTCCGACAACGGCTGGCTGGAGGTAACCCGCAGCACGCTCTTGCCGTTGGGATTGATCACCGGGGTAAAACGCAGGTCGTTCAGATACGCCGGATGCGGCACCCCGGCTTTGGTAAATTCGTCTGCCGGGGCCAAGCTGGGCACTACTTCGGCAGCGCTCAGGTCCTTGACGTCCAGCAGCTCAATCTCGGCCAGCAGTGGCTGGTTCTGCGTCGACTTCAGGGTCAGCTCGCCGAGCCCAAGCGCCTGCGCCATACCGGATGACAGCGCCGAAGCGGCGGCTATTGCTAACACTAATTTGCGAACCTGAACCATAGCCTCTTCCTTATTGGTACAGGCCTCGTCCCACGAGACCTGTAAAGCTGCTGCCTGACGACATGCGAGGGCTGTCATCGACCCGCGCATTGCCTCATTGAATCTGTAAGCCCTGACAGCAGCTTGACTGCGACGCCGCCTCGGCAAACCTGCCAAATAGCGACGCCAAGTATCTTTTACAGTGGGTCTTTTATCAACAACTCAGCCAGTTGTACGGCGTTCAATGCCGCGCCTTTGCGTACGTTATCTGACGCCAGCCACAGATTTAGTTCACTGCTGTCGTCGACACCGTGGCGAACGCGGCCGACATACACCACGTCTTGCCCCACCGCATCGCCTACGGCTGTCGGGTAGTCATCGGCCTCTACCCACTCAATCCCCTCACCGGCTTCAAGCGCAGCATTGACGGCCTGCAGGTCAACCGGCGCAGCCAGTTGTAACGACACACTATAGCTATCGCCAAAAAATACCGGAGCTTGAATGCACGTCACGGAAACTTTCAGGCCCGGCATGCCGAGCACTTCACGCAGCTCGGTGACCAGGCGTTTTTCCAGCGGCACATGCCCCTGCTCATCCGGCTTGCCCACCTGCGCCAGCAGGTTAAATGCCATCTGGCGGTCGAAAAAACGAGTTTCCAGCGGGTGCATATTCAGCAGTGACGTGGTTTGGCGGGCCAATTCAGACACCGCTTCGCGACCTTGGGCCGACACCGCCAGGCAGGCGGTGACCGTGACGCGCTGCAAGTCCAGCAATTGACGCAGTGGCGCCAGCACCACCGCCAGCGCGGTGGCCGAAGGGCTTGGGCTGCTGATCTGGAACGGCTGCGCAAGCCCGGCCAGGATATGCCCATTGGACTCAGGCACGATTTGCGGGGCCTGGTCGGCTGGCAATGCGCCCGACAAATCGATCACGCTGCAACCGGCCGCACGGGCCTTGGCGGCAAAGCTCAAGGTCACAGCAGGGCCAGCGGCAAAAAATACGAGCTTGGCTTTGCTGAAGTCGAATTCGTCGACTTCACGCACTCGAACGTTTTTACCCCGAAAAGGCACCGAACTGCCGGCCGACTCGCTGCTGGCCAGCAGATGCAAGTTGGCAACCGGGAAGTCGCGCTCTTCAAGGATTTGCACAAGTGTTTCGCCGACAGTGCCGGTGGCGCCGACGACGGCGATATCAAAGGACTGGTTCATGTGTCTACCTCAGGCGAAACGTGGGGAGCGGCACTGTACCGGGAGCCACCGATGGAGGCAACGGACAGCGCTTTGTAGCGCCATGGATGACAATAGCGCATGGATAAAAAAACCCGCGGCCCTTGCGAGACGCGGGTTTTGATTGCAACCGGGGCGATTAACGCTCCAGCAGAATCCGCAGCATGCGGCGCAGCGGCTCAGCCGCACCCCACAGCAACTGGTCGCCCACGGTGAATGCACCGAGGAACTGCGAACCCATGTTCAGCTTGCGCAGACGGCCAACCGGCACGTTCAGGGTGCCTGTAACCTTGGTCGGGCTCAGCTCTTGCATGCTGATTTCACGCTGATTCGGCACCAGCTTGACCCAAGGGTTGTGCTGGCTGATCAAGCCTTCGATGTCCGCAATCGGCACATCTTTGTTCAGCTTGATGGTCAAGGCCTGGCTGTGGCAACGCATCGCACCGATACGCACGCAGATGCCGTCAACCGGAACCGGGTTTTTGAAGCGACCCAGGATCTTGTTGGTCTCAGCTTGCGCTTTCCACTCTTCGCGGCTCTGGCCGTTTGGCAGCTCTTTGTCGATCCACGGGATCAAGCTGCCAGCCAATGGCACGCCGAAGTTCTCGGTCGGGTAGGCATCGCTGCGCATGGCTTCAGCCACACGGCGGTCGATATCGAGAATGGCGCTGGCCGGGTCAGCCAGTTGATCGGCGACCGCAGCGTGGGTGGCGCCCATCTGCTTGATCAGCTCACGCATGTTCTGCGCACCGGCACCGGAAGCCGCCTGATAAGTCATGGCGCTCATCCACTCGACCAGACCGGCTTCGAACAGGCCGCCCAGGCCCATCAACATCAAGCTGACGGTGCAGTTGCCACCGATGTAGTTCTTGGTGCCTGCATCCAGCTGCTGGTCGATGACCTTGCGGTTGACCGGATCCAGAATAATGACCGCGTCATCCTGCATGCGCAGGCTCGACGCCGCATCGATCCAGTAACCTTGCCAACCCGCCTCACGCAGCTTTGGGAACACCTCATTGGTGTAGTCGCCGCCCTGGCAGGTCAGAATCACATCGAGGGTTTTTAACTCTTCAATGCTGTAAGCATCCTTCAGCGGGGCAATGTCTTTGCCCACGGAAGGACCCTGCCCACCGACATTGGAGGTAGTGAAAAACACCGGCTCAATAAGATCGAAATCCTGCTCTTCCAGCATCCGCTGCATGAGCACGGAACCAACCATACCGCGCCAACCGACAAGACCTACACGTTTCATCGCAACTACACCTTTAACAAAAAGTGGGGTCGTTACTTCCACCAACAGGAAGTAACGGGCCCGAGAGATTACAGATTCTGTAGCGCCGCGACTACTGCATCGCCCATTTCCTGTGTACCGACCTTGGTGCAACCGGTCGACCAAATGTCACCGGTACGCAGTCCCTGGTCCAAAACCAGGCTCACGGCCTGCTCGATGGCGTCAGCGGCAGCCTGCTGATTGAAGCTGTAACGCAGCATCATCGACACCGACAAAATGGTCGCCAGCGGGTTGGCAATGCCTTTGCCGGCGATGTCCGGCGCTGAACCGTGGCACGGCTCGTACATGCCTTTGTTGTTGGCATCCAGCGAGGCCGACGGCAGCATGCCGATGGAACCTGTAAGCATCGAGGCTTCGTCAGACAGGATGTCGCCGAACATGTTGTCGGTCACGATTACGTCGAACTGCTTGGGTGCACGCACCAGTTGCATCGCCGCGTTGTCGACATACATGTGGCTCAGCTCTACGTCCGGGTAGTCCTTGGCCACTTGCTCGACCACTTCACGCCACAGTTGGCTGGAGGCCAATACGTTGGCTTTGTCGACCGAACACAGCTTTTTACCACGCACACGGGCCATGTCGAAACCGACGCGGGCAATGCGGCGGATTTCGCTTTCGCTGTACGGCAGCGTGTCATACGACTGACGCTCGCCGTTTTCCAGCTCGCGGGTGCCGCGCGGCGCGCCGAAGTAGATACCGCCCGTGAGCTCACGAACGATCAGGATGTCCAGGCCTGCAACGATTTCAGGCTTGAGGCTCGATGCGTCAGCCAGTTGCGGGTACAAAATGGCCGGGCGCAGGTTACCGAACAGGCCCAGTTGCGAACGGATTTTCAGCAGGCCGCGCTCAGGGCGAATGTCACGCTCGATGGTGTCCCACTTCGGGCCACCCACGGCGCCCAGCAACACAGCGTCAGCAGCACGAGCACGTTCCAGGGTCTCGTCAGCCAGCGGCACGCCGTGCTTGTCGATGGCTGCGCCGCCGATCACGTCGTGAGTCAGCTCAAAGCCGAGCTGAAACTTGTCATTGGCCAGTTCAAGCACTTTAACTGCCTGAGCCATGATTTCTGGGCCAATACCGTCGCCTGGGAGAATCAGAATCTGCTTGCTCATGTGTTCCTCTGTCTTGTCGGTTGATGCCCCCGCAGGCGCATCCTGAAAATTTTAAAAAAACCGTGGGAGCGGGCTTGCTCGCGATTCAGGCGCCTCGGTTCAAAAGACAAACCGGGGTTTATCCTCGCGAGCAAGCCCGCTCCCACACTTCAAAAAATACGCTTATCAAGCGTCACGGAACAACCATGGCTGGCTTGCGCGGTGCTTGCTTTCAAACGCTGCAATCGAATCGCTGTCCTGCAAGGTCAAGCCGATGTCATCCAGGCCGTTGAGCAGGCAATGCTTGCGGAATGCATCGATCTCAAAGTTCAACACTTTGCCGTCAGGACGGGTAACGGTCTGGGCTTGCAGGTCGATGTTGAGCTGATAACCCGGCGTCGCTTCAACCTGGGCGAACAGCTCGTCCACTTCAGCGTCGCTCAAAATAATCGGCAACAGGCCGTTTTTGAAGCTGTTATTGAAGAAGATGTCGGCGTAGCTCGGCGCGATGATGCTGCGAAAGCCGTACTCTTCCAGGGCCCAAGGGGCGTGTTCACGGCTGGAGCCGCAGCCGAAGTTTTCACGGGCCAACAACACGCTGGCGCCCTGATAGCGCTCGGCGTTGAGCACGAAGTCCTTGTTCAAGGGGCGTTTGGAGTTGTCCTGGTAAGGCTGGCCCACGTCCAGGTAGCGCCACTCGTCAAACAGGTTCGGGCCAAAGCCGGTGCGTTTGATCGACTTCAAAAACTGCTTCGGGATGATCTGGTCGGTGTCGACGTTGGCGCGATCCAAAGGTGCGACAAGCCCGGTGTGCTGGGTAAAAGCTTTCATGCTGCGCTCCTTAAATCAATTCACGGACGTCGATAAAGCGACCGTTTACCGCCGCGGCAGCGGCCATGGCCGGGCTCACCAGGTGAGTACGACCACCGGCACCCTGACGGCCTTCGAAGTTACGGTTGGAGGTCGAAGCGCAGTGCTCGCCTGACTCCAGGCGGTCCGGGTTCATCGCCAGACACATCGAGCAGCCTGGCTCACGCCATTCAAAACCGGCTTCGAGGAAGATTTTGTCCAGGCCTTCAGCCTCGGCCTGCTCTTTAACCAGGCCCGAACCCGGCACCACAATCGCTTGCTTGATGGTCGAAGCCACTTTGCGACCTTTGGCAATCACTGCCGCAGCGCGCAAGTCTTCGATCCGCGAGTTAGTGCACGAACCAATGAACACGCGGTCCAGCTGGATATCGGTAATTGCCTGATTGGCGTTCAAGCCCATGTACTTCAAGGCACGCTCAATCGAGCCACGCTTGACCAAGTCAGCTTCCTGCGCCGGATCCGGCACGTTCTGATCCACGGCCAAGACCATTTCTGGCGAAGTACCCCAGCTCACCTGCGGCTTGATCTGGGCAGCATCGAGTTCAACCACGGTGTCGAACGTGGCGTCGGCATCCGACACCAGGTCTTTCCAGGCTTCTACGGCCAAGTCCCACTCAGCGCCTTTGGGTGCGAACGGACGACCCTTGACGTACGCCACGGTTTTTTCGTCGGCAGCCACCAGGCCCACACGGGCACCGGCTTCAATCGACATGTTGCAGATGGTCATGCGGCCTTCTACCGACAGGTCGCGAATCGCACTACCGGCAAATTCAATGGCGTGGCCATTACCGCCAGCGGTGCCGATTTTGCCAATCACGGCCAGCACGATGTCTTTGGCGGTCACGCCGAACGGCAATTGCCCTTCGACCAAGACCAGCATGTTCTTCATTTTTTTCGCGACCAGGCACTGCGTGGCGAGCACATGCTCAACCTCGGAGGTGCCGATACCGTGAGCCAATGCGCCAAACGCGCCGTGGGTCGAGGTGTGCGAGTCGCCGCAAACGACGGTCATGCCCGGCAAGGTGGCGCCCTGCTCCGGGCCAATCACGTGCACGATGCCCTGGCGGACGTCGTTCATTTTGAATTCGGTGATGCCGTACTCGTCGCAGTTGTCGTCGAGGGTTTGCACCTGCAAACGGGAAACCTGGTCAGCGATCGCTTCGATCCCGCCCTTGCGCTCAGGCGTGGTCGGTACGTTGTGGTCCGGGGTAGCGATGTTGGCATCGATGCGCCAAGGCTTGCGCCCGGCCAGACGCAGGCCTTCAAAGGCTTGCGGCGACGTCACTTCGTGAATGATATGACGGTCGATGTAGATCAGCGCCGAACCATCGTCGCGCTGTTTGACCAAATGCGAATCCCAGAGCTTGTCGTAGAGCGTTTTGCCGGCCATCAGACGGTTTCCTCATCAGCTACTTTCTATGCCAATAACCACTTGGCTTGTGAGGTCGATGCTATGGGGTTACAGTGAATAACTCAAATTCATATTTTTTATGCTTTGGATAACCAACAGGAATTCACCTAGATGGATCTCGCGAATCTCAACGCTTTCATCGCCATTGCAGAAACCGGAAGCTTCTCTGGCGCCGCCGAACGGTTGTTTTTAACCCAGCCTGCGATCAGCAAACGCATCGCCAGCATTGAGCAGCAACTCAAGCTGCGGCTGTTTGACAGGCTGGGTCGCGAGGTCAGTTTGACCGAGGCGGGCCGGGCCTTACTGCCACGCGCCTACCAGATTCTCAACGTACTGGATGACACCCGGCGAGCGCTAAATAACCTTAATGGTGAGGTCAGCGGCCGCCTGACCCTGGCCACCAGTCACCATATCGGCCTGCACCGTTTGCCGCCGTTGCTGCGTGAGTTCACCCGCACTTATCCCAAGGTTGCGCTGGATATTCAGTTCCTGGATTCAGAAGTTGCATACGAAGAAATTCTCCATGGCCGCGCCGAATTGGCCGTTATCACCCTGGCGCCAGAACCTCATTCGCTGATTCGCGCGGTGCCGGTGTGGGACGACCCGCTGGATTTCGTGGTGGCGCCCGAGCACAGCCTCACTCAGCAAACCAGCGTGAGCATGTCGGACATTGCCCACCACCCGGCGGTGTTCCCGGGCGGCAACACCTTTACTCACCATATCGTGCAGCGCCTGTTTGAAGGCCAGGGCCTCACGCCCAATATCGCCATGAGCACCAACTATCTGGAAACCATCAAGATGATGGTGTCCATCGGTCTGGCATGGAGCGTGTTGCCGCGCACCATGCTCGATGAACAAGTGGCCTCAATCGCCTTGCCGGGCATACAACTGACACGTCAACTAGGCTATATCGTGCACACCGAAAGAACTTTGTCGAACGCCGCACACGCTTTCATGACACTGCTGGATGCCCAAGTCGACACGCTGCACACTGAGCAACCCTGAAAACACCGGTTCAGGCATGGATCGTTTTCAAGATTTTCAGCCCAAGGACTGCAGTCAATGTCAAACCCCACGGATGCGCTGCACCCTGCCCCTGATGCGTCTGATATCGACCTGTCAGCCCTGGACAATCACGCGCTGAGTGCCACGCAACTGCTCACCGCCATGAACGCAGCCCAACTGGGCGCCTGGTGCTGGGAACTCAATAGTGGCGACTTGCATTGGTCGAATGGAGCCCACGTTTTTTTTGGCTTTGATTCAGCCCTTGCGCTGCCCGGTAACCTTCAGCAATTGGCCTCCCTGCCCTTTGACGACTGGCCCAAGGCCCAACAGGCCTTCGACGCGATTATCAACGGCAAGCAATTACTAAAACCCATTCATTACCGGGTGCGCTGGCCTGATGGCAGCCTGCACTGGCTGGAGATTCACGGCAGCCAGGTCCCCGGCGATGACCCGAACCCACGGATCATGGGGGTGATTCGCGACGTCACCCTGCAACGTCAGCGCCAGCAAGCGCTGAACAGTTCAGAGCAACGCTTTTCGACGCTGTTTCAGTTGTCACCGCACATGGTCTTGCTGGTGCGCATCGAGGACGGGCTGATCAGCGAGGCCAACCATAGCTTTGAAAGCCAACTGGGCTGGACCGCCGCCGAAGCCATTGGCCGTACCACGGTTGAGCTGGGCATCTGGCCCGACCCGGCGCAGCGCCTGCAATTCACCAAAGCCATCAGCCAACAGAACGCCCCGATCACCCTCGAAGTGCAATTGGCCGACCGTCATGGCCACTACCATGAAGGCATGCTGAGCGCGCAAAAAGTCGAACTGGAGGGCGAGGCGTACCTGATCAGCACCTTCGTCGACAACCGTCTACGCAAAGAAGCCGAGCAAGCGCTGATTGAAAGCCAGGAACGCCTGGACCTTGCACTCGACTCGGCGCAACTGGGCACTTGGGACTGGCACATCCCCACCGGCCGCCTGTATGGCTCGGCCCGCGCCGCTCAACTGCATGGCCTGCCCGCAGAGCCGTTCAACGAATCATTTGACGCGTTTTTTGAAGGCGTGCCCGAAGAAGAACGCTTCAACATGCGCAATGCCTACCGCTCGCTGCGCGAAGGCCCGGCCGGCAATTACCAACTGACCTACCGGGTGCCGCTGGCTCACGGCGCCTCGCGCTACCTGGAAAGCCGTGCCCGGCTGTACCGCGATGCAGCGGACAAACCGCTGCGCATGGCCGGCACTTTGCTCGACATCACCGACCAGGTAGAGCGCGAACAGCGCTTGAGCGCCTCAGAAGAAAAGTTTGCCAGTGTCTTCCAGACCAGCCCCGACCCCATTTGCGTGATGCTCGCAGACAGCGCGCACTTTATCGAAATCAACACCAGCTTCACCCAGACCTTTGGCTGGACCGTGGCCGACCTGCAAGAAGGTGCAGACACCAGCAGCGCCCTGACCGACGCCAGCGCCCAGCACCTGCGCCAGTTACAGCGCATTATCCGCGCCCCGGCACAGACCAACCCGGCGTTAACCTTGCACCACAAAAATGGCGAACCGCTGACCTGCGTATTGTCCAGCCGCCACATCGAGGTCAATGGCCAGCCGTGCATCGTCACCACCCTGCGCGACATTACCCAGCAACAGCGGGCCGAAGCCGCGCTCAAGGCCAGCGAGGAAAAATTCGCCAAGGCTTTTCACTCAAGCCCTGACGCCATCACCATCAGCGAACTGGTGAGCGGCCGATACCTTGAAGTCAATGACGGCTTCACCCGGCTGACCGGCTACAGCAGCGACGAAGTGATTGGCCGCAGCCCGTATGAGCTGGGGATTTGGGGCGACAGCTCGAAGCGTCAGGCGCTGCTTGATGAACTGCGTGAAAAGGGCCGCATCAGCAACCGCGAGGTGCTTGGCCGGGCCAAAAACGGCAGCCCGCTCACGGTCGAAATTTCAATAGAGCTGATTACCCTGAAAGAGGCGCCCTGCTTGCTGCTGACCGCCCGCGACATCAGCCAATTGAAAAGCGCCCAGGCGCAAGTCCGGCATCTTGCCTACCACGACCCTTTGACCAACCTGCCGAACCGCGCCCTGCTGATGGACCGCCTGAGCCAGCAGACCTCACTGCTCAAGCGCCATGATTTGCGCGGTGCGCTGTTGTTTCTGGACCTTGATCACTTCAAGCACATCAACGACTCATTGGGGCACCCGGTGGGCGATTCGGTGTTGCGCATCATCACCGCGCGCCTGGAAGCCAGCGTGCGCAGCGAAGACACCGTGGCCCGTTTGGGTGGTGATGAATTCGTGGTGCTGCTGACCGGGCTTAAAGGCTCGCAGCAAGAGGTCACTGACGCGGTGTGCCATATCGCCGACACCATTCGACAATTGCTCGCTGAACCGATGTTCCTCGACGGCCAGCGCCTGCAAGTGACCCCCAGCATTGGTATCGCACTGATTCCCGACCACGGCGCCAACCCGGCTGACCTGCTCAAGCGCGCCGATATTGCGCTGTACCGGGCAAAGGATGCCGGGCGCAACACCACGCAACTGTTTCACTTTGAGATGCAGACCGCCGCCAGCCAGCGCATGCGCATGGAAAGCGATTTGCGCCAAGCGCTGGCCCGCAGCGAATTCAGCCTGCACTTTCAACCGCAAGTCGACGCCCGCAGCAACCGCATCGTCGGCGCTGAAGCCTTGCTGCGCTGGACTCACCCTGAGTTGGGGCCGCAGTCACCCAGCGAGTTCATTAAAATCCTCGAAGACAGCGGTCTGATTCTGGAAGCGGGCACCTGGGTGCTCGATGAGGCGTGCCGTGCTTTCAGCGAACTGCTTAAAGAAGGCCTGCTCGACCCGGAGGGTTTCAGCCTGTGCGTCAACATCAGCCCACGGCAATTTTTGCAGAGCGACTTTGTTGAGCGGGTCCAACGCAGCCTGTTGAACCACCACCTGCCCTACTCGATGCTCAAACTGGAAGTCACCGAAGGCATCGTGATTCAAAACCTGGAAGACACCATCGAAAAAATGCACCAACTGATCGCCCTGGGCGCCAGCTTTGCCATGGACGACTTCGGCACCGGTTATTCCTCCCTGACCCATCTCAAGCGCTTGCCGGTCGACACCCTGAAAATTGACCAGTCGTTTGTGCGTGACGCGATCCAGGACCCCAACGATGCCGAGATCATCCGCGCCATCGCTGCCATGGCTCACAGCCTGGGCCTGACCGTGGTGGCAGAAGGTGTTGAGCAACTGGCGCAGTTGACGTATCTGCAAACACTGGACTGCCATTTATACCAGGGCTATCTGCACAGCAGGCCGGTGCCCTTGGCGCAATTTCGCGAGCTGTTACAAAAAACCCCGTAGTCGCTGACGAGGCACGAAGGCTGCGATGCGGGCCGCAGGACCGCCGATTGGGGTCGCTGCGCAACCCATCGCAGCCTTCGTACCTCGTCAGCGGCTACAAGATCCTGAGTTACATCCGGCCGAACTTGCCCGACTGGAAGTCCCTGAACGCTTGGTGAATCTCAGCCTCGCTGTTCATCACAAACGGCCCGTGACCAACGATGGGCTCGTCGATCGGCTCACCGCTGAGAATCAACAACACGGCATCGTGGCTGGCGTGCAGTTTTATCTGCGTGCCTTCACGTTCGAACAGCGCCAATTGGCCTTCGCCCACTGCTTGCGCGCCATTGACCTCGACCGTGCCGTGCAGCACAACCAGCGCCGAGTTGCGGCCCGCAGGCAGGTCAAAGGTTGCCGACTTGCCCGCGTTCAGGCGTATGTCCCACACATCGATGTCAGTGAACGTACGCGCGGGGCCACGTGTGCCGTCGAACTCACCGGCAATCAAACGCAAGGTACCGGCATTGTCCTTGAGCGCCAACTGCGGAATCTCGCGGTCCAGAATCCCTTGGTAACCCGGCTCGGCCATTTTGTCCTTGGCGGGCAGATTCACCCACAGCTGGACCATTTCCAGAGCGCCGCCACTGCGGGCAAACGCCTCGGAGTGGAACTCTTCGTGAAGGATGCCGGACGCTGCCGTCATCCACTGCACATCGCCAGGCCCGATGATCCCGCCGTTGCCGGTGGAGTCACGGTGTTCAACTTCGCCTTTATAGACGATGGTCACTGTCTCGAAGCCGCGATGCGGGTGTTGCCCGACGCCACGACGCTCAGTGGTCGGCGTGAACTCGGCTGGGCCCGCGTAATCCAGCAAAAGGAACGGGCTGATGTGCTTGCCCATCGTGTCGTAGGAAAACAACGTGCGCACCGGGAAGCCATCGCCGACCCAATGACCTCGCGGAGCGGTGTAGAGACCCATAATGTTTTTCATGTTGCACCTCCTGTCATGCATGGCAACACTATAGATTCGCATCACCCATATCACTAGATGGCAATTTTGAATTAGATCGTTCTATCTATGGAACGATAAATATCCTGTAGGAGCGAGCTTGCTCGCGATCTTTTGATCGTTTAAAGATCGCGAGCAAGCTCGCTCCTACACAAAGCACTCTTAAATTATCAAGCTCACCCCTCGTCCCCTCCAGATAGCAAAGGCCGTATAGCGGCGGATTTCTACTGAGATGGCGATGACTAAATCACGCAGCAAAAAAGCCCTGTTTATTGGTATTCCTCTGGCGCTGGCCGTGGCCATCGGCGGCGGTTTTTTGGTCTGGGACACGTTTTACAAAGGCAATGCCGGCTACTCGCTGAGCATCGTCAAACAGGCCGATGAACTGCAAAACCGCCTGCTGTCATTCGACAGCCATATCACCGTGCCGCTGGAGTTCGGCAGCGCAGGCAATGAAGCCGACAAAGACGGCCCCGGCCAGTTCGACCTGGTCAAGGCAGCCAAAGGCCGGTTGTCGGGCGCCGCGCTGACGATCTTCGGCTGGCCAGAAATCTGGAACGGCCCGAACGCACCGCACCGTCCAACCGCTGGCTTTGTCGATGCCGCGCGTAATGATCAAGAGGTGCGCTACACCATCATCAGCGCCATGGTGCGCGACTTTCCCGAGCAAGTGGCGATTGCCTACACCCCGGATGATTTCCGGCGCCTGCACAGCGAAGGCAAGTTTGCGATTTTTATCAGCATGCTCAACGCCTACCCATTGGGAAATGACCTGAACCAGTTGGACAAATGGGCTGCGCGCGGCATGCGCATGTTCGGCTTCAGCTATGTCGGCAACAACGACTGGGCCGACTCTTCACGCCCGCTGCCCTTTTTCAATGACACCCCCGACGCCCTCAACGGCCTGTCAGACACCGGCAAGCAGGCCGTCAAGCGCTTGAACGATCTGGGCGTGATCATCGACGTTTCGCAAATGTCGAGCAAAGCGCTGGAGCAAGTCAGCCAGCTCAGCCGTACCCCCCTGGTGGCGTCACACTCTGCCCCACGGGCGCTGGTCGACATCCCGCGCAACCTCAGCGACAAGGACATGCAACGGATCAAAGACACCGGCGGCGTGGTGCAAATTGTCGGTTTCGGCACTTACTTGCGCCCGCTGAGCCAGGCCAGCCAAGACAAGCTCAATACCCTGCGCAGCCAGTTTGATTTGCCGCCCTTGCACAACCTCGAAATGGCCCTGATGCCCGGTGACGCGATCATTACCGTGTGGCCAGAGCAACGCTTCGGCCAATACGCCAGCGGGCTCTACGACATCGTCGAGCATGAGCCCAAAGCCACCTTGAAAGACTACGGCGATGCCATTGACTACGCGGTGAAAAAAATCGGCATCGACCATGTCGGTATCAGCTCTGACTTCAACGATGGTGGCGGCCTGGAGGGCTGGAAAGACGTAAGCGAGACCCGCAACGTCACCGCCGAGTTGCTCCAGCGCGGCTATTCAGAAGCCGACATCGCCAAGCTTTGGGGCGGTAATTTCCTGCGGGTCTGGGACACCGTGCAAAAAGCCGCCAACCCTATCTCCCAGTGAAGTGTTTAACCATGCCCACGCTAAAACCGCTGTATTGCCTGTTGTTCGCCAGTGCCCTGCCCGCCCTGGCCCACGCCGCCCCGGCTGCCGAACCGGGCACGGTCTTTCAAGACTGCAAAAACTGCCCGCAAATGGTGGTGCTGCCGGCAGGCAGTTTCGTCATGGGCACCCCCGACGATGAAGTCGGCCGCGAGCCCGATGAAGGCCCGATGCACACCGTGACCTTCAGCAAGCCGGTGGCGATCAGTCGCTTTCAGGTCACGGCAGGCGAATTTGACGCCTATATCAAGGAAACCGGGGTCAAGATTGCCGACGGCGACGACCGCCCCGGGCGCAAATGCACGGCGAGCAAACCCAGCTATCCGCAGGGGCCGCGTCAGCCCGCGGTGTGCATGGACTTTGAAGACGTTAAGCATTACGTCAGCTGGTTGTCGAAAAAGACCGGCAAGCCGTACCGCATGGTCAGCGAGGCCACCCGCGAATACGCCGCCAGGGCCGGATCGACCGGGCCTTTCCCGTTCCCGATGGATGAAGGCAAGCCCTACAGCATCGCCAAGCACGCCAATACCTATGGCCCGGCGGATGGCTACAGCTACAGCTCGCCGGTCGGCAGCTACCCGGCCAACGCCTTTGGCGTGTATGACATGCACGGCAACGTGTACGAATGGCTCGCAGACTGCAAACACAACGACTACGTGGGCGCGCCCACCGATGGCAGCGCCTGGGTGACTGAGTGCGCAGGCGAACTGATGCAGATCCGCGGCAATGACTGGGGCGAAGCCCCAGTGTTCTCACGCTCGGGCAATCGTAACGACATCTACCCGCAAACCCGTGGTGACTGGATCGGCTTCAGGGTTGAGCGCGATCTTTAAGGCCCATAACCTTATTGTAGGAGCGGGCTTGCTCGCGATACGGGCGGCTCAGTTTGTCTGTCGTCCCCGGTGATGCTATCGCGAGCAAGCCCGCTCCCACAGGTTCATTCTCAACCTGTTACAGCGGCTAAATCCTCACCCCAATCACTCGTTCACAAGAGACTGCCCTTCCCTTGAGCCAAGGAACTCTTGTTTATGAGCCAGCCTGCCACGCCCCGGACATCACCCGGGGTTCTTCGAGAACTGTTTATTCTGCTCAAGCCTTTTCGTTTGATCGTCAGCCTGTCGATCGTGCTGGGCATGATCGGCGGGTTAAGCGTGACGGTGCTGCTGGCGACCATCAACAGTGCCCTGCACGCCGACAGCGGGCTTACCCAGCAGGTGGTCGCGCTGTTTGCCGGGCTCTGCGTGCTGGCGCTGATCAGCAGTATTTGTTCCGACATCGGCAGCAATTATGTCGGCCAGCACATCATCGCCACCCTGCGCCGAGAACTCGGCGAAAAGGTGCTTTCGGCGCCCATCTCGCACATTGAACGTTACCGCAGCCACCGGCTTATTCCGGTACTGACCCATGACGTCGACACCATCAGCGACTTCGCCTTCGCTTTTGCCCCTCTGGCGATTTCGCTGACCGTAACCTTGGGCTGCATGGGTTATCTGGCCATGCTGTCGTGGCCGATGTTTGTGATGATGCTGGTGGCCATCGCCATCGGCACGGTGATCCAGTACATCGCCCGCGGCTACGGCCTCAACGGGTTTGCCGAAGCCCGTGAAGCCGAAGACGAACTGCAAAAGCATTACAACGCGATTGCCGAAGGCGCCAAGGAACTGCGTATCCACCGCCCCCGTCGGCAACGGATGTTTGTCTCCGGCATTCAGCGCACGGCGCAAAAAATCTGCGACATTCAGGTGCGCTCGATCAACACCTTCGTCATCGCCAAAAGCCTCGGTTCGATGCTGTTTTTCGTAGTTATCGGCCTGGCCCTGGCCATGCAGTCGTTTTGGCCCAGCGGTAACCCCGAGGTCATCAGCGGTTTTGTCCTGGTGTTGCTGTACATGAAAGGCCCGCTGGAACACTTGATCAGCACCCTGCCGATCATCAGTCGTGCGCAAATCGCCTTCCGGCGCATTGCCGACTTGTCCGAACAATTCAACTCCCCCGAGCCGCACCTGCTGCTCAACGCGCAGGACGCCCCCGACAAGACCCTCAACAGCCTGCAGCTGGTGGACGTGAGCTACAGCTTCCCGCCCGTGGACGGCAGCGCCCCGTTCCGCCTTGGCCCGGTGAACCTGACGATCAAGCAAGGCGACATTGTGTTTATCGTCGGCGAAAACGGCTGCGGCAAAACCACCCTGATCAAGTTGCTGCTGGGCCTGTATGCACCGCAACAGGGTGAGATCCGCCTTAATGGCCAGCCCGTGTCAGCCGAAACCCGCGATGACTATCGGCAGTTGTTCACCACCATTTTTGCCGACTACTACCTGTTCGATGACGTGGTGCAAGGTGACATGCACATCCCCCAGGACGCCGAGCAGTACCTCAAACGCCTGGAAATTGCGCACAAGGTCAGCATCACCGACGGCCGGTTCAGCACCACCGACCTCTCGACCGGGCAACGCAAGCGCCTGGCCCTGGTCAACGCCTGGCTGGAAGAGCGCCCGGTGCTGGTGTTTGACGAATGGGCGGCCGACCAGGACCCGACCTTCAGGCGGATTTTCTACACCGAACTGCTGCCGGACCTTAAGCGCCTGGGCAAAACCATCATCGTGATCTCCCACGACGACCGTTATTTCGACGTTGCCGATCAATTGGTGCGCATGGACAGCGGCAAGGTCAGCACGGCGCTGGACGTGGCGTAATTCGCCGTTCCAATAGTTTTGGGGAGTCGACTTATTTTTTTTCAGGAACTTTTATCCGGTTTTTCAATCGTGCTGCGTCTAATAATTATTCCCATTAACAAGAAAGAATTTTTCTACGGAGCCTAGGCACGACATGCAACGACCAACCTTGAGCCGGACACCTCTCTCGATCGCTACCCAGCGTCAGACTGTGCGCCGCACCCTGTTGTCCAGCGCCTTTGTGGCATCAGTTTTACTGGGTTCTTCACTGGTTCAGGCCGCTCCGGTCGCAGTGAACATTCCGGCACAATCGCTGGCCAGCGCACTGAACGAGTTTGGCAAGCAGGCCAATCTGCAAGTGCTGTACAGCCCGGATCAGGTGCAAGGGATCAAATCGCATTCGGTGTCGGGTTCGCTTGAGCCCATCCAGGCACTGGAAACCCTGCTGCAAGGCAGCGGGATTTCCTATCAGCTCAATGGCAATACAGTGATTATCAATTCCCATCAGGGCAAAGGCCTGGAGTTGGGCGCCACGACCATTACCGGCAAGGGCCTGGGCAACACGCTGATCACTGAAGACTCCGGTTCTTACACCACGGGCGCCACGGCCAGTTCGACCAAGTTGCCGTTGTCGATCCGCGAAACCCCGCAGACCGTGACCGTAATCACTCGCCAGTTGATGAACGACCAGGCCGCACAAAGCATCGGTGATGTGCTGCGCAATGCGCCGGGGATCTCGACCCAGGCCTACGACAGTGACCGCATGGAGTACTCGGCGCGTGGCTACGCCATCACCAACTTCCAGTACGACGGCGTCAACAGCCAGTACGACGGCGTGTTCGATGAAGGCGCGACCAAGGTCGACATGGCCCTGTACGACCGCGTCGATATCATCAAGGGGGCAACGGGCCTGCTGTCCGGCTCGGGCGAGCCTTCGGCCACGGTCAACCTGATCCGCAAGAAACCGACCCGCGAATTCAAGGCATCGGTCAGCGGCAGCGTCGGCTCATGGGATGACTACCGCACCGAAGGCGATATTTCCGGGCCTTTGAATGAAGACGGTAGCGTGCGCGGCCGCGTGGTAGCGGTGTATCAGGACGCAGACTCGTATCGCGACCATTACTCCAAAAAGAATGACGTGTTCTACGGCATCATCGAAGCCGATCTAACCCCCGACACGCTGTTCACCTTCGGCATGGACTATCAAAAAATCAAGCCGCGCGGCTCGTCCTGGACCGGTAACCCTTACTACTTCTCGGACTACAGCAAGACCGACTTCAGTCGCTCGTTCAACCCGGCCACGGACTGGAGCCGTCGTGATGTCGTCGCGCAAACTACCTTCGCCTCCCTTGAGCACACCTTTGCCAACGACTGGAAGGTCAAAGGCACGCTGAACCAGCAAACCAACGACCACGACACCCAACTGGGCTCGGCCAGTGGCGGCAATCCGGACCCGGTGACTGGCGAGGGCATGTTCTTTTACTGGGGCAAGTGGGAAGGCCATCGCGTACAAACCACCGCCGACATCAATGCGACTGGCCCTTTCACCCTGTTCGGCCGCGAACATGAACTGGTTGTCGGCGCCACATCACAATCGTCACGCCAAACCGGCGCGACCTTCGATGGCAGCGCGTTCGGTGAGGTTCCGGGCAGTATCTTTGACTGGAAGGGCCATTACCCGAAACCGGACTTCCCGAAAAACGGCAAGTACGAGAAAAACATCAACCAGAACAGCGCCTATATCGCTGCCCGCTTCAAGCCTGCAGACGACTTGTCGGTCATTTTGGGTAGCCGCCTGAGCGACTTCCAATACAACGACACCTACAAGTATTACGTGCAGTCGTCTGCCTTCAGCGACAACAAAACCACCTCCAAGCAGCACGGCAAAGTCACGCCTTACGCGGGCGTGGTGTATGACCTGAACGACACCTACTCAACCTATGCCAGCTACACCTCGATCTACAAACCGGTGACCGAGCGCAGCCAGTCCAACACCAACCTGCCGCCTACCGAAGGCAACAGCTACGAAATCGGCTTGAAGGGTGAATACTTTGGCGGCCGCCTGAACGCGACCGTGGCGGTGTTCCGCACCGAGCAGAAAAAACTGCCGATCTACGCCGGCACAGACGCGGATACCGGTCGCGACTTCTACGAGTCGGTTGATGGAGCAAAAACCAAAGGCATCGAGTTTGAACTGGCCGGTGAGTTGATGCCGGACTGGAACATCATGGCGGGCTACACCTACGCCCAGACCAAAACCGATGACGGCAAGCGCCTGTATGGCTTCCCGCTGGAAACCACCAAGCCTGAAAACGTGGCACGGGTGTTCACCACCTATCGCCTGCCAGGCGCGTTGAACAAAGTCACCGTGGGCGGTGGCGTGAACTGGCAGAGCCCGTTCTACGGGCGGATCTGGAACGACCCGAAAGGCGACTACGACATCATCGAGCAGAACAGCTACGCGCTGGTTAACCTGATGACCCGCTACGATTACAACGAGCACCTGTCGTTCAACCTCAACGCCAACAACGTGTTCGACAAAAAGTACCTGTCGGGCCTGGGTAACTTCAGCACCGTTTACTACGGCGAGCCACGCAGCCTGTCGCTGACGACTAAATACACCTTCTAACCCCGCAAAAATCTGTAGGAGCGAGCTGGCTCGCGATCTTTTGATCTTTATAAAAGATCGCGAGGCAAGCTCACTCCTACAGTGTCCATGTGTTTTTCGTACATTGCCCTTACACTGAGCACCCCTTGCTCACAGGCACGATCATGGACCTCGACCTGGCCCGTACCTTCCTCGAAATCGTCCGCTGCGGCAGCCTCGCGGCAGCAGCCGAAAAACTTCACATCACCCAGACCGCTGTGACCGCCCGCGTGCAAAAGCTTGAAAGCCTGCTCGGCACCGGGTTATTTGTGCGTAACCGCGCCGGAGCCAAGCTGACCCCGGACGGCGAAGCCTTTGTGGTCTATGCCAATCAACTGATGCAAACCTGGGAGGCCGCCCGCCGTGATGTGCCGCGCCCCGAAGGCTTGCACAAAATGCTGCACATCGGCGGTGAAGTCAGCCTGTGCAACCCGCTGATTCTGAGCTGGGCGAAAACCTTGCGAGAACACCTCACCCAGCACGCCTTGCGGATTCAGATTCGCGACGGTGAGTTTCTGTTGCGCCAGATCGAAATGGGCCTGCTGGATGCCGCGCTGGTGTATCAGCCTGAGTATTGGCCGGGGATGCAAGTTGAGCAGTTGCTTGAAGAGAAACTGATTCAGATTCGCCGCCCTGCCCTGCCCGAGCCTTATGTATACGTGGACTGGGGTGAAGACTTCCGCCGTCAGCATGACGCCGCCCTGCCTGACAAAGCCCGGGCGCCGATCAGTTTTAATCTGGGCCCGGTGGCCTTGCATTTCATTCTGGAAAACGGCGGCAGCGGCTACTTTCGCACCCGGGTGGTCAAAAGTTACCTGGACAGCGGCGCTCTGGAGCGCGTGCCCAAAGCCCCTGAGTTCAGCTACCCGACCTATTTGGTGTACTCACGCGAACGCGACAGCCCGGCGTTGCAACACGCCATCGAACTGCTGCGCGAGCTGGTCAAGGAGGACGGCGACTGGTCGCAGCGCTGGGGCCCGGAGATTTAACCAACAGCTGTGCGACAACCGGGCGTCTTGTGAAGATGAAAGCTTTCAGCTTTTTAGCCAATCTCTTAATCTGCGAGCGCTGAATAACAAGAACCCCACAGGTGGCACATGACCAATCTCACGCGTACCAACGAAAGCTGGCTGACTTCTGCCTCCCATCAACAGTGGCTGCACAACCAGGGGCAAGCGCTGGTGGATTTCGCCAAGGCTGCGCGCGTGCCGCTGGGGTTTGCCAGCCTCGACCGCTTCGGCCAGCGCCCGAACGATGCCCAGGTGGATACCGTAACCACCGCGCGGATGGTCCACAGCTTTTCCCTGGCGCATATTCAGGGCCTGCCGGGCTGCGGGCCGTTGATTGATCATGGCCTTTCGGCCCTGGCCGGCGCGCTGCAAGACGCCAATCACGGCGGCTGGTTTGCGACCCCCAATGGCGAGGATGGCAACCGCCGCAAGTACGCCTACCTGCATGCATTTGTCGCCCTGGCCGCCAGCTCTGCGGTGGTGGCCGGACGCCTGGGCGCTGCTGAATTGCTCGCAGAAGCCGTGGGTGTTCTTGAGCGTCATTTCTGGTGTGAAAAGCAAGGCGCCTTGCAGGAAAGCTTTGCCGAAGACTGGAGTGACTGCGAGCTGTACCGTGGGGCCAACAGCAACATGCATGGCACCGAAACCTTTCTGGCACTGGCCGATGTCCTCGACGAAGACCTCTGGCTCGACCGCGCCTTGAGCATCGCCGATCGGGTGATTCATCAACACGCCGCGCAGTCCGGCTACTTGCCCATTGAGCATTTCGATGCGCAGTGGCAAGCGCTGCCCGACTACAACATCGATAACCCGGCCGACCCTTTCCGCCCTTTTGGCAAGACACCGGGCCATGCGTTTGAATGGGCGCGCCTGTTGCTGCACCTTGAAGCCGCACGCAAGCAGCGTGGCCTGGAAAACCCTGAATGGTTGCTGGACGATGCCCGCCATTTGTTCGCCAGCGCTTGCCGCTATGGCTGGCAGGTGGACGGTGGACCGGGGATTGTTTACACGCTGGACTGGAACCATCAACCGCAGGTGCGTGAGCGCCTGCACTGGACCCTCGCCGAAGCCGCAGCGGCGGCCACGGCCCTGATCCAACGCACCGGCGAGCCTGAGTATGACGTGTGGTATCAGCGTTTCTGGGACTACATCGACCTGCACCTGATCGACCGTGAGAACGGCAGTTGGCACCACGAACTGGGCCCGGACAACCTGCCATCGGCCACCATCTGGCCCGGCAAGGGCGATTTGTACCACGCTTACCAGGCCACGTTGTTGCCACGCTTGCCACTGGCGATCAGCCTGGCCAGCGCCCTCAAGCTACGCCGATAAAAAAACCCGTCCGTAGCAGTTGTCGAGCCTGCGAGGCTACGTCCGATTGCGCAGCGATCGTAAACGCTAAGTGCAAGGTCGAACTGGCAGACTGGGGCGCTTGCTGTGACGACTGCTTCGCAGCCGGACGTAGCCTCGCAAGGCTCGGCAACTGCTACGAGCAGGACGTTCTCCTAAAGCCATTTAAAAATTAACGAACCACGTCAATCACCGTCAACCACGGCCCATAGCGCGTGACTTTGAGCGGCAGGGTTTGCGCCAGTGCACTCAAGGTATGCGCGGTGTTGTCCAGCGCGAATACCCCAAAGACCCGCAACCGCGCGGCTTCTGGGCTGATGCGCAACACGCCGGCCTGGTAGGGACGCAAGGCATCGATCAAGTCCGACAGCGGCTCATCGTACAGCTCGATGGTTTTGCGTTCACCAGTGCCGGTGTATTGATCGGCCGTCAAGCCTGCCAACGGCACTACGCGGTCTACCAACACGGCGGCGCCCAGACCGAGCAATAACAGCAGCACAGCGCCTTGCAGGGCTTTTTTACGCACTGGCGAAGGCTTATCCAGCAAGGCCTTGAGTGCCGCCTGCATTTGACCCGGGCTACGCCGATCAACTGATTGCAAGTCAGCCATGGAATTTTTCACCAGCCCGGCGACCCGTTGCCAGGCGGCCTTGTGCTCGGGGTTTTCAGCCAGCCAGGCTTTGAACACTTGGCGCTCGGAAGAACAGGCGCGGCCAGACTCAAGGTGCAGAACCCAGTCAATGGCATCACGGGTAATGGGGTCGAGCTTGTTTTTGCTCATGGGCATTGCGCCGTATGTGACAAGCAATGAACAAAGGCACGGCCTGGAAGAGGTGCAGACACGACAGATCACCAGACTCAAATAGCAATAAGTCGCATTATCAGCAGATTGAGCGTAATTGCAATGCGCTTGTTCAGAACATGCCGTGCGCCCCGCGGTCTTTTTATCGTTTAAAAGATCGCGGGGCAGGCTCGCTGCTACAGTCGTTTAACGCCCGCCGCCCAGGTCCAGGAAGGTGCCGGTGGTGTAGGAGGCTTTGTCCGAGAGCAGCCAGATGATGGCTTCGGCGACTTCTTCCGGGCGCCCGCCTCGGCCCATGGGGATGAGGGGTTCGAGTTTGCTCACCCGCCCCGGGTCGCCACTGAGCGCGTGGAAGTCGGTGAAGATGTAACCCGGCCGCACGGCGTTGACCCGGATCCCCTCGCCGGCCAGTTCTTTGGACAAGCCCAAGGTGAAGGTATCGAGGGCGCCCTTGGAGGCGGCGTAGTCGACGTATTCGCTGGGCGAGCCCAGTCGCGCGGCCACCGATGACACGTTGACGATATTGCCGCCCTGGCCGCCGTAACGCGGTGACATGCGCAGCACCGCGTGTTTGGCGCACAAAATCGGGCCCAGCACGTTGGTTTTAAGGGTATGCATGATGCGCACTTGCGACATTTCGTCGACCCGGGACTTTTGCCCCACGGTCCCGGCATTGTTGACCAGCGCCGTGACCGGGCCCAACTCCAGGTCAACCCGCGAGAACAGGCTGATAACTTCGTCTTCGTCGCTGACGTCAGCCCGAACCGCAATGGCTTGTGCCCCCAGCGCACGCACCTCGTCCAGCACTTGATGCGCCGCCGTGTCGTCAGACTGGTAGTTGATGCAAATCCGGTAACCCTGTTTCGCCGCCAGCACAGCAGTGGCTGCGCCAATGCCGCGACTACCACCGGTGATCACGATGACTCTATCCATAAATACGCGCTCCCCATTCAACCAGTGGACATGAGCACAAGAGTAACCGCGATGCACCGGTTTTGTCAGGCCGAAGCCGGGTTGCCAGCGACGGGCTGTTCAGCGCGGTGAATATCCACCATAAATTGCTCGGCTGGCAGGGGCTGACCCAGCAAAAAACCTTGCAGGGAATCACAGCCCAAGGTGGTCAGGAAGCTTTGCTGGGTGTCGGTCTCAACACCTTCAGCAACGATCCGCAAGCCCAGCGCCTGACCCAACGCCACAATGGCCGAGACAATCGCCGCATCATCGCTGTCATGTTCCAGGTCGCGCACGAAACCACGGTCGATTTTCAGCTCGTTGGCAGGCAAGCGCTTGAGATACATCAAGCTGGAATAGCCCGTACCAAAATCATCAATGGACAGGTCGACGCCCATGTGCGAGAGCTTTTGCAGCACCGTCATGCTCGCATCAGCGTCACTCATGGCGGTGGTTTCGGTGATTTCCAAAGTCAGGCTGTTGGCTGGCAATTGGTTGCGATCCAGCGCCGAGACCACGCTGTCGACCAGCCCGGAGTAGCAAAACTGCAAGGCCGACAAATTGACCGCGATGCGCCAGTGGCTGTAGCCCTGGTCAAACCAGATGCGCATTTGCCGGCATGCCTCGTTGAGCACCCACTCGCCAATCGGGATGATCAAGCCGGTTTTTTCGGCCAGCTCGATAAAGTCGTCCGGTTGCAGCAAACCCTGTTGCGGATGCTCCCAGCGCAGCAAAGCTTCAGCCCCGACCGGCTTGCCGTTGCTGGCATCAAACTTGGGCTGGTAGTGCAGACGGAACTGGTTATGTTCCAGCGCCTGGCGCAGGTCCTGCAACAGTTGCAGTTGTTTGCGCGCGTTGGTGTTCATCGACACGTCAAAGAAGCTGTAGCCGTTTTTACCGCCACCTTTGGCGTGGTACATCGCGGCGTCAGCGTTCATCAGCAGTTCTTCGGCGCTCTGGCCATTGCCGGGGTACAGCGCAATACCGATGCTCGCTGAGATCTGCAAGTCATGCTCATCCACCCGAAAGCTCTTGGCCAACAGGCTGACTTGGCGAGTGGCCACTTGCGGTGCGTCGTCGGGCCCGGTCAAACGCACCAGCAACACAAATTCATCGCCGCCAATGCGCGCCAGGGTGTCCTGGCTGCGCAACTGCTCGCGCAAGCGCAAGGCCACTTCACGTAGCAAGCGGTCGCCCACGTGATGGCCAAAAGCATCGTTGACCGGCTTGAAGCCGTCCAGGTCGATAAACATCAGTGAGAAGCAGCCGCCCTGCTCCGCGACCTTGGCCATGGCCTGGCTGATCCGGTCAGCCAGCAGGATGCGGTTCGGCAGCCCGGTCAGGGTGTCATGCAGGGCCAGTTGGGTGAGTTCTTCGTTGGCCAGGGTCAGTGAGTCCGCCAGCGCCGCCGTGCGCGCGTCCAGGCGGGCATCGAAGATCGAGGTCAGCAGCGCTATCACCAGCACCGCGAGGCTGGACACCAGCACCAGGTTGTCCAGACCTTTGCCGCTCAGCCCATCCACCAGCGCGCCGCAAAAACTGCCCACCGGGAAATTCGCCGCGGCCATGCCGGTGTAGTGCATGCCGACAATCGCCAGGCCCATGATCACCGACGCACCGCCGCGAATCAGGCGCACATAAGGGGTTTGCTTGCGCAAGCGAAACGCGATGGACAGCGCAGCCGCCGAGGCGCCGACCGCAATCACCAGCGACAGGCCAAACAGCGTCGGGTCGTAGTCAATGCCCGGCTGCATCTTCAAAGCCGCCATGCCGCTGTAGTGCATGGCGCTGATCCCGGCGCCCATGATCAAGGCACCCATCAGTAATTGCAGTGCTGGCAGGCTGGGCTGGCTGACCAGCCACAAGGCAAACCCGCAAGACAAAATCGCCACCAACAATGACCACAGGGTGAGGCCAAGGTCGTAGCCCAGCTCCAGCGGCAACTCCAGGGCGAGCATGCCAATAAAGTGCATCGACCAGACCCCGAAACCCATGGCCAGCGCCCCGCCCCCCATCCACAAATAGGCCGTTCGCCCACGCGCGGTAGCGATTCGCCCTGTCAGGTCAAGTGCGGTATACGAGGCCAGAATGGCCACGCATAGGGAAATAAACACCAGGGCGGGAGAGTACGTTGCAGCAACCATGAGCTTTCTCTTGAACGATCCGGACCAGCATCCATGTCCAGTGAAAAATGCGCGATTGTACTGTTTCCTGAAACGAACGCACGCAAATGCTAACCCGCTTCATGCTTGACCTTGTCTATATAACGCACGACTGCCGCGGACTTTTCAAATCGGCGATAGATCAACGACAACCAGGAGGTTGCGTCACACCCTTCGATAGTCCGGTACAGCACATTCGGCAGGCTGATATGCCCCACCACCGAGGCCGGCACCACCGCCACGCCCCGGTTCAAAGACACCAAAGCGATGACAGCCACCAGCCCGCCGGGCTGCGCACCCAGTTTAGGGGCATAGCCTCCTTGGGCCGCCACGTGCAATGTGCCGCTGATCTGCTCGGGCAAGATGAAGGTCTCGTGCTGCAAATGCTCGGCGCTGATGTGCTTGAGGCGAGTGAGCCACGCGTCGGCGGCTATCGCCAAGACAAACCCTTCGCTGTTCAGACGAATGGCTTCCAGTTCCGGGGGCAGCGCCATCGGTGAGCGCACATAGCCCAGGTCAAAACGCCCTTCGGCCACCATCGTCGGCAAACTGGCCATCGGCGCTTCGCGCACGCTCAAGCTGACTTCTGAGGACTCATCGGCGTAAGCCTTGACCTGGCGCTGCAAGATGCCTGAATACACCGCCGAGGCCACATAGCCCAGTTCGATATGCCCGGTCTCGCCGCGTCCGGCCCGTTGCGCATGCCGCTGTGCAAGCTCGAACTGGCGCACAGTGGCATCGGCTTCAGGCAACAGCGCCTGCCCCGCCTCGGTCAGGCTGACCTGACGCTGCTCGCGCACAAACAAGCGCACCCCCAGGGCGTTTTCAAGGTCCTGGATTTGTCGGCTCAGGGTCGGCGGTGCAATGCCCAGCACTTCAGCGGCGCGGGTGAAATTGCAGTGCTGTGCAACGGCCAGAAAGTAGCGAAAGTGGCGTATTTCCATAGCAGCATTAGCTCAAAGGTAATGAAGTTCGAGCAGCCAGCTAACGCAACTCAGCCAGCGCAGCGATACCCTGTTGACACCGCCATACGAGAGAGACTCGCATATGTCCGTCAACTTGATTACTCACAAAGTAACGCCCTTGGTTGGCACAGGGCAACGTCCATGAAAACAGTGAGCCCACGCCTGACCCTGCTGACTGCCAGCGGGGTATGTTCATTGATCGTGCTCGACACCAATATCGTCGCGGTCACCCTGCCCACCATCGCCCGTGATCTGGGCGCCAACTTTGTCGACATCGAATGGGTGGTCAGCGCGTATATGCTGGCGTTTGCCGCCTTGCTGCTGCCGGCCGGGAGCATTGCCGACCGCATTGGCCGCAAAACCACCCTGATCTGGGGCCTGTGTATTTTCATCCTCGCGTCACTGGCTTGCGGGGCAGCACCCAATAGCCTGCTGCTGGAAATCGCCCGCGCGGTCAAAGGCGTTGGCGCGGCGTTGCTGCTGACCTCGGCGCTGGCCTCCATCGGGCATGCCTTCCATGATGAAGTTGAACGGGCCAAGGCCTGGGCGTTTTGGGGCGCGTGCATGGGGGTGGCCATGACCGCAGCGCCAACCTTGGGCGGGCTGATCACCGAGTACCTGGGCTGGCGCTGGATTTTCTACCTCAACTTGCCGGTCGGCCTGGTGCTGATGGCGCTGGTGCGCCACGCTATCAGTGAATCACGTGACCCGCAGTCCGCACGCCTCGACCCTTGGGGCAGCCTGGCCTTCAGCGCCAGCTTGCTGTGCCTGATCTGGGGCCTGATCGAAGCCAACCGGATTGGCTGGGATAACCCGCTGACCTATGCCCGCCTGTGCGGCGGCGCCTTGCTGCTGGCGCTGTTTGTGTGGATCGAGTCGGTGCAGCAACGGCCGATGATCGACCTGCAACTGTTCCGTCACCCGCGGTTTATCGGCGCATTGCTGGGCATGTTTGCCTATGCCGGGTGTGCTCAGGTGATGATGACCTTGCTGCCGTTCTACCTGCAAAACGGTCTGGGCCTCACGGCCATTCTCTCGGGGTTGGGCATGCTGCCGTTTGCCCTGACCATGTTGATCTGCCCACGAATTGGCGCGCGCATGGCGTCACGCTACACCCCGGCGAGCATGATGGCCCTGGGGCTGACCTTGGTGGGCTGTGGCAACTTGCTCAGCGCCTGGGCCGTGGGTTATGGCGGCTACCTGAGTTTCGCCCTGGCCACCGCCGTGACTGGCGCGGGTGCCGGGCTGCTGAACGGCGACACGCAAAAAAATATCATGGCTTGCGTCCCGCGAGACCGGGTGGGCATGGCGTCCGGCATGAGCACCACCATGCGCTTTAGCGCCATCGTCTTGGCGATCGGCGTGTACGGCGCCTTGCTGGGCGGGCACACCGAGCAAAACTTGCAAGCCAGCCTCGCACAGGTGGCCAGCCCCTGGCTGGAGCAAAGCCACTTTATTGCTTCACGGGTGGTCGCGGGCGACATGTCAGGGGCGCTCAGCCAGTTGCCGCTGGCGGCACAAGCGCAGATTCAACCACTGGCGACCCAGGCGTTTGTAGCGGGCTTCAGTACCCTGCTGTGGGTGGCCGGGTTGCTCGCGCTGTTAGGCGCACTGCTGGTGGGCACGCTGATGCGTAAACCGATACCACGGTTTGTCGTTGCCACCTGAAAAGGCTTCGCCCCGCTCACGGTGATGCTGGCGTACCTTCCTGCAAGCGCTGCAGTTCGCGGCGAACCATGCTGGCGTATTCGGCGGGGCTCAAACTGTACAGTTGCCCCGCCACCCAGCCAAGCCAGGCGCCTTTGAGGTCCGTGCGCCGGGCAAATAACTCGGCAGCCTTGGCTTGGGCCTGCTCAAGGTGCTGCTGATGAAACTGGCTGCGCGTCAGCGTCACTCTTTGCTGGCCTTGAAGGTCAGCTCACCCTTACGCCATTTGGCCGCCTTGGTGGTAACCGCCTTCAAGGTTTTGCTCAGGCCAGCTTCGAGTTGCTCGGTGGCCGCAAACACCAGCATTACGGTTTGGCCCTCCTTGAAAACAATACCTTCACCTAAGGGCGACTTGACGTAGGCATAGTCACCAATGCCATACACCGTCATTTTGATTTCACGAAACTTGATGTCCAGCTTGCCGCCTTCACGGCTCGGCATGACGGCGGCACTGAAATGATCGCCAACCTTGAGTTTCAGGCCGGGTTTGTCGTCTACCACCAACGCTGTTTCGGTATCGATTTCAGCGATGTAAATACCTTCTGCCGTTTGTTCGGTGACGTATACAAAGCGCGACTGGAACAATTTGACCAACCGGGCCCGCAAGTCACCCAACACAAATAAAGCGTGCATCTCCAAATTGCTGACTGCCAACGAAAAGCCCTCAATAACAAAAAATGAATCTGCCTGCTAAAAGGCAGGCAGCAAAAAGGCCTCACCCGCCCACTTAAAAACCGAGTACGGGAAATTCAACTGACGGCTGGGGTCAGGGATGGCCTGTGACGTAAAAGTAATGGATTCCCGCCTGGGTTGCCCTGACAAAAAGGCGCCAGAACTTGAAGGAAATTAACCAGGGCATGTGCTCGCGCACAGCGGTTTGTACTCAGTTGGGCGGCTATTCTACCGACTCAGGTACAGGAATGGGTATACACATCCTGTTCCCAATTTTTCCAACGGCTTATTTTCTGCCTGATTGGCCCCATATTCAACAGGGCTTTCGTCGCACCGATGCGTTAACTGCGCCACAACCCGCCAACTGCTGCCATACTGGCGCGAAAAATTGGCCTGGCCCATGCCGCCAGGTTGTCTGTACTCCATTACTTGCAAGGAATCATGACACGTGACGGAATTTGATATTGGCGAGTATTTCATCCGTGGTGACGTCAAAGATGTCGACGGAGAGTTTCAGGCAGTGATCGTGATGCGCCCAAAACCACCTTTGACCAAAGTCAGTTACTACCAGGTTGAAAAGGACCGTTGGTTCAAGACCGCCGAGCTGGCAAAAATAGCCGGCATGGAATCTGCCCGGCAACTGAAAGAAGCCGTCGACGCGGGCGCTCTCAACGTTTAAACGCACTTTAAACAACACGTTTCATGTTTCTATTCTAGGCTTGGCCTCGAACTCTTTGCTCTCGCAGGCCTCAAAGCTGAGCACCCACTCAAGGAAATGAACATGGACGATACCCCTGTCACCCTGCAAGCGTTGTTTGAACAACTGGGTCTGGATGCTGATCAAGCGTCGATCGACGCGTTTTTTCTCAAGACCCCGACACTGGCTGAAGACGTCAAACTGGCCGATGCGCCTTTCTGGACCGCGGCTCAATCGCAGTTTCTAAAAGAAAAAATCGCCGCTGACGATCACTGGGCCATTGTTATCGACGAACTCAACGAACGCCTGCATCAAGCACGCTGAGCGTGCTCTAGCCGTGTGCCAAGGTTGGCGCCCAGTTGCGCCAACCACGCCGTGCGACATTCTTCTGCTTCGACCCGGCTTGAGAACGCCGTCCCCCGCTGCTCACCATTCACCAGTACTACCCAGCAAGCCTTCTGGCCCAAAGCGCGCAAGCTTTTGGGAACACCGCTACCAATCATCACGGCTACATCGACCTGGTTGGTCATGAGGGTCACTCCGCTAATTAGTTAGTCTCCTAACGATGCCGGCTATGTTAGTGCTTCCGTGACAGCGGAAAAAGCTATGTACCGAATAGATGCATTGCATGACCTGTAACAATCCCGCTGTAGGCTTACCCGAATACAGGGGCCTTTTGCTCATAGATCAAGCGCCCGCCTTCCTGCGGTCGATTGAAAAAAGCCTGATCGATAATCCCTTCACCCGAACCCACCGAGGCATTCCAATTAGCCGATTGGTGGACGTAGCGCTGACGTAAAACCCGCTCCTGCTCATCGCTCAAATCAACAGCCCCAAGACGCACTTGCGCCTGAAGACTTGCTTCAATGGGCAGCAGCTCATCAGGCAGTGCGCAAGCAGCCTGCGTCAGTACCCTGAACGGCACGCCTTGCTCGCACGCCAGGCTGTGCATGATGCGCAGGTACACCCGCGCTAAATCACCGAATACCCGGCGTTGCATAAACACCGCAGCCAGTACTTGTTGCATAGGGTCTTCGCGGCTGCCCTGGCGGCGTGAATCACTGCGCACTTGCAGCAGGCGTTGCGGGTCAGTGGGGTCCAACAAGTCACGGGCCTGCCACTGTGTCAGCTCTGCACTCGCGCGCTGCCAAGCGTGGGTCAGGTTGATCGGTGTGGACGGGCTAACCAGATTGGTTTGCCAGCGCGTCAGGAATACCTGCTCGGACATCAACGCCGGATACCCGCCCCCCACATCGGCATGCGCGCCGGGGACGGCGATTTCCATGGGCCACTGCCCAGCGATGCTGTTCAGCGCAAAATTGCGCCGCTGCTCATCACGCGCAGCCAATTGCACAACATACTTCGCGCAGCCAGGGCTCAGGTACAGGTTAAGACCGGGGTTGATGTCGTCACTGATATCGCCGCCGTCTGCCAGCCCACCCATGGCGGCGACAGTATCGAACAAGCCGATAAAGGCAATCTCGCACTCAAAATCTGCGGCCAGGCTGAACTGCGACTTAAAGGATCCGCTGATGACGAGGTTGGCAAAGTGCCGGGCGGCGGCCGCGCCACGACTGAATCCAAAAATATCCAGCTGTAACCGGCTCAAAGAAGCCGCTGGCGCGGTCTGGATAAAATGCGTCATGCACTCGAGCAGTTGCGCGTAAGCCAGCTCTGCCTTGCCCACTACGCCGCTGCTGCCACGGCCATAGGTCTGGGCCGGAAAACGCGTATCCGCCGAGCCTGTGGTAGTCCCTATACCGCCAATATAGAGAGACGTCACGGCGTTGCCGTCGGTATCGAAAGTCTGTTGCGCCGGGTAATGCTGGTACAGCGCGGCAATATTGGTCGTTGCGTTGGCGTAGCTGCTGTCGCTCTCGACCCTCAGCCCTTGCGCCATTCGGGCCTGACCCGATGCACTGTTGAATTGGTTATTGGCGGTGCCATCAAAAAACACACCCACCCGCAACACGCGTTTTGTGTTGCTTGAATCACCCATGAATTTCACCCTCGCTCAAATCGGCCACGCGTAAAAATGCCGCGCAACTATAAGGTGCTTCACCGGAGGGACCCACTCAACGCGCGGAGATTGTTGTACAAGGTTTTACAAGGCGGGACGGGCAGCAAAGCGAATGCTCGCAGAACCCAAAAGCTACCGGGGCCGTGCGGCCCCGGCAAGGTCAGGCACTCAGGCTTGACGCTGGTGCTTGTCGATTTGCTCGTGACGCTCTTGAGCTTCGATGCAGTACTTGGTGGTCGGGCTGATCAGCAGGCGCTTCAGGCCAATGGCCTCGCCGCTGTCGTCGCACCAGCCGAAGCTGTCTTCTTTGATGCGCTCCAGCGCTTGTTCCAGCTGAGGCAGCATGCGCTGGTCACGATCGATTGCGTTCACCAGCCACGTACGTTCTTCTTCAACCGAGGCGGCATCCGCAGGATCGGCCGGGGTGTCCAGGCTCTCGATCGCAATGCGGTTTTGCTCGATGCGCTCGTGGGTTTCAACCTTCATGCCTTGCAACAACTCAGTGAAAAAAGAGTGCTGCTCGGCATTCATGTAGTCATCCGCCGGCATGGCCAGCAACTGTTCCTTTGTCATTGATTTCTCTATAAAAAATACGTGCATTAAGGCGAAATGGGGAGCGATCGGATCGTTCTTTATCCAAACCCGTTAGGTGCCATCTATCTCAAGCGCCACCCGGCACTCAATTTACGAGGGGCGGCAGTCTAAGGCCGACTTATCGAGTCAGCAACTGAAATGACAGCTATTTGTCCAGCTAAACGTGGAAAGAGACGAAAAAACCGTTCAGAGGGGCTAATGGAGTGCGTTTATAGCAAGAAATTCAATCGTGCTGCTGAAAATCATCACCCTTTGAAAAAAGGCCTCGCTCAAGCAGCCAAGCCCTGACCTTTTACCCTCAGCCGAAAATACTTCGGATTATTACATCAGAGTAAAAATCAGTAAGACCCAGGCTCAACACGCGAACGTTTGCAGTCACCTCTACGTGCGACTTTAACGCGCTAGGTCTCCCGCTTCATGGGTTGAAAAATCCCACAAACTTCTCCGTAAATCTTATTGGTAGTTACGCACTGCCTGACAATACTGCGCGGGAATCGCGCTTTACAATCACTCGACCAAATCCCATATCCCACGCCAAGTAAATGATCGATATGTCACTGCTTGTATCGCCAGCGCATAACGCTTTAACCGAACCGACTGCCAGATAATAAATAGCCTTTGTTCAGGGGTACGACGTGATGAGTTATTCCTTGTTTGCCGACGATCAACCCGCACGGGCGCCAAGTGTGCCAATTATCCCTCTGCCAGAGCACGCGGTGAGCCTGCCCGAACTGGAGCGATTGAGCACACTGCGCGATGCCCTGCTATTGCTAAAAGTACCGCTGGCCAACAGTTGCGGATTACGTGGCCTGATTGAGAGGCAGTTGCTGAGCAATGACGTGTATGACCGCGTGCTGGGCAAATCATCAACCTCGGACTCACCCGCCTGCGCACCGACACTGCCGTAGCCTGCACAGGCGCGCCTTAACTCAATAAAAATGCAGTTAAGCATCATTATTATGAATTTGCGGATTGCAAACGACGCAAGCACACTGCGCACGTTCCTCCCCCAATAAAGGAACACTTTTAAGGGCTTGCCGGGAAACCCGCACGGCCCTTTTTTTATCCCTTCGTTGCCAGATTCCGGATTTCCCCACCATGCAAAACAGCTGGATCAGCCGCCTGTTGCCTGCGGCCACGAATACCCGCCCCACCGAGTGGAGCCGCGCTGCGATAGGCGTCTCGCTGGGCACACTGCTGTGTGTCTGGGTCTGTAGCCTGTTCTTTGGCCTGCCCGTGGCCATGCACCTGATTGGCCCTTTGGGGGCCTCGGCCATTTTGCTGTTTGCCGTGTCCTCCGGGGCCTTGGCGCAACCCTGGTCGATTGTCGGCGGCTACCTGTGTGCAACGGTGGTGTCATTGAGCGTGGTGCATTTTTTCGGCCGCAATCTGGACAGCGCCTGCCTGGCGGTAGGCCTGGCGATGCTCATCATGTGCCTGCTGCGCTGCCTGCATCCGCCGGCTGGGGCGCTGGCCTTGCTGGTAGTCCTCGCAGACCCGAACAGCGCCCGCCTGGGCTGGGGGATGCTCGCCCCCGTGATGCTCAGCGCTGTGTGCATGCTGCTGGCTGCGTTGGTCTACAACAACCTGACACGCGTGCGTTACCCGAAAAAAAATGCTGAACCGGCACCGGCCATTGTGGCTCCGCACATCCCCGGAGAGGCCGGCATTACGGCTGAGGACTTGCAAAAAGCCATGGAGCAAATGGACGCGTTTATTGACGTGACACCCGAAGACCTCGAAGCCCTGGTACGCGCCAGCGAGCACAATGCGCGCCGACGCAGTGTGCGCGAGGTGTTTGCCGAAAGCGCCTAGCGCATAAGCGAGCCTCATGCCTGATACGGCGCCTGTCGAAAACCTGCAGACTCCTGCTAGGGTTACTGAAGCGTCGTCCGGGCGGGCTGTATTCACACACAGTTGATCACTCGGACCCCACACTCCACGTGATCAAGGCTCGCAATGCTCAGAACCATCGAGAACGAAGTATCCCGGCAGGCTGCGCCACCCGCCCTGCAAGCTGAATTTGCCCAGCATGACTTTGAGAAACTGCGCACGTTTTGCAGCCTGACCTATATCGCCAGCACGATTATCTGGCTGATGTTTGACCTGATTGTCAGCACCAAGGGCGGTCAGGGGTTTACCGGGCTTTCCATGCTGTTCATCGCCACCATGGTCGGCCTCACCCTTCTTATCGGCTTTCTGCGCACGGCTCAACAATTCAACCTGCTGAACGTGGTCTTTGTGCTGGTGATCAGCATCGGCATACGCTTGCTGGTTGAGGGCTTGCCAGAGACCGAACAAGCCGTGTGGCTGACCCTGGCGACCTCCAGCATGCTGTATTGCGCCTCGATCCTGCCCTTGAGCCGTTGGGCATTCATCAGCACCCTGGCCATAACCGTCGTAGTGCTTAACCCGTTTGTGCTGACTGAAATATCGTTAATGGACCTGCGGGGCAGCATGCTCCTCTGCTATTACTCTTTTCTGGCCTGCCTGACGACTTACAGTTTTTTCAAGTTGCGCCGCGTGAAACTGCTCAACTACACCCTGTCCAAACTGCTGATTGAGCAGGCCTACATCGACACCCTCACCGAGATCCCCAACCGCCGCTCCTTTATGGCGCGGGCTGGCAGCGAATTGGGCATCCGGCCCCGTGAGCACGATCACTACCTGGCGATGATCGACATCGACAACTTCAAGAAAGTGAACGACCGGTACGGCCATGACATTGGCGACGAAGTGCTCAAACGCACGGCGGCGAATATCAAAGCCGTGGTGCAGGGCTATGAATATGCGCGCCTGGGCGGGGAAGAGTTTGCCGTGTACGTTTCAGGCGTGCGCCGGGATGACGTTGAAGTGCTGATGGATGCATTGTGCCGTCAGGTGCGCGAAGACCCGCATCAATACCCGGTGACCATCAGTATCGGCCTGACCAGGGTTGACGACCACGACACCCTCAACCAGGCCCTGGCCAAGGCGGACAAAGCGCTGTACGCGGCCAAAAATAGTGGCAAGGACCGGTTCACGTTTCATGCTGATTGAGGCTACAGAACGCACTAAGTCTCGCGACCCAATAATTTTTCGCAGCCTTCGTGCCTCGTCAGCGACTACGGTCGGACGTAGCCTCGCAAAGCTCGTCAACTGCTACGGGATTTGTGTGCACCGCGATCTTTTGATCTTTCGCAGCCTTCGTGCCTCGTCAGCGTCTACGGTCGGACGTAGCCTCGCAAGGCTCGTCAACTGCTACGGGGTCTTTGTAAATCACCCTCTGTAGGAGCGAGCTTGCCTCGCGATCTTTTGATCTTTCGCAGCCTTCGCACCTCGTCAGCGTCTACGGTCGGACGTAGCCTCGCAAAGCTCGTCAACTGCTACGGGGTCTTTGTAAATCACCAACTGTAGGAGCGAGCTTGCCTCCCGATCTTTTGATCTTTCGCAGCCTTCGTGCCTCGTCAGCGACTACGCCGGACGTAGCCTGAGCAGGCCCTAGCGCTCGCTCACTTCCATTTTCCCGTCCCAGCCACCGCCCAGTGCGGCGATCAATTGCACGCTGGCGATCAGGCGGCTTTGCAGCAGGTTCAAGACGCTGCGCTCGGTGCTCAAGGCGGTGGTTTGAACGTTGACGACATCCAGATACGCAATCAAACCCGCTTTGTACTGGTTGGTGGTCAGGCGCAGTGATTCACGGGCCGATTCCAGCGCCTGCTCTTGCACCACGGTTTCATCGCCCAGCACTTTCAACTGGATCCTGTAGTTTTCCACTTCACGGAAACCATCGAGTACGGTCTGGCGGTATTTGGCCACGGTCTGGTCATACACGGCTTCATTACGGTCCACTTCGGCCGAACGCTGGCCACCATCAAACAATGGCAATGAAATTTTTGGCCCCACCGACCAGAACCGGTTTGGCACGCTGATCCAGTCCTGATACTGGCTGCTGCTGTAGCCGCCGGACAGGCTCAGGCTGAAGTCCGGGTAGTACGCAGCCTTGGCCACGCCTATGTTGGCGTTGGCGGCAATGATTGAGCGCTCAGCCGAGGCAATGTCCGGGCGCCGCTCCAACAGTTGCGAAGGCACGCTGACCGGGATCGCCGGCAGCTTGGGGATGTCGTTGATTTCTGCCAGCTTGAAGCTCGTCGGCGGTTGACCGGTGAGCACCGCAATGGCGTTTTCAAACTGGGCACGTTGCCAGATCAGGTCGATCAGGCTGGCCTGGGTATTGCGCAATTGGGTCTGCGCTTGCGCCACCGCATCTTTGCCGGAGATCCCGGCGCGGTACTGGTTTTCGCTCATTTTCAGCGACCGCTCATACGCCTCGACGGTCGCTTCTAACAATCGCTTCTGCTGATCAATAACCCGCAGTTGCAGGTAGTTCTGCACCAGCTCCGACTGCTGGCTCAAGCGCATGGCCGCCAGGTCGGCATAGCTGGCTTCGGCGCTGGCTTCATTGGCCTCAAGGCCGCGACGCAATTTGCCCCAGACATCGGCCTCCCAACTAACGCCGACCTGTGCGTTCAAGGTGTCGCGAATACCGCTGCTGGAACTGGTCAGGCTGGAGTTGGAACTGCCAGTGCCCTGGCTGGAGCGGGTTTTACCCACACTTAAATCAGCACTCGGCAAGAAGGCTCCACGGGCATTGCGCACCAGCGCCTGGGCCTGGCGAAATTGCGCCTCGGCCTGGGCAACACTCTGGTTGTTGCTGTTGAGCTTGGCCACCAGCGCATTGAGCTGCGGGTCAGCGTACAACTCCCACCAGGCGCCCCGCTCCAGGGCATCGCTCGGATTGGCCTGAGTCCAGCCATCAACCGCGTTGAACTGCTGCGGCACGGCCAGTTCAGGGCGCTGGTAATCCGGCCCCACCGCACAGGCGCTGAGCAGCACGCCGGTCAGCACCAGGCCCAGCAGACGCGAGCCACGGGCGAGCGCCCAACGTTGTGGCGACAAAGCCGGAGCAAGGTTAAGCAAACGAGAGGTCATAGCGGAGTTTCCAGAGCAGCATCAGTACGCACACCACGCCATTGGTTGAAACGATGGCGCGCACGGTCGAGATAGAGGTAAACCACCGGGGTGGTGTAAAGGGTCAGGATCTGGCTGAAGACCAGCCCGCCGATGATGGTGAGGCCCAAGGGCTGGCGCATCTCGGCGCCTTCGGCATGGCTGAGCATCAACGGCAAGGCGCCAAGGATGGCCGCCAAGGTGGTCATCAGGATCGGCCGCAAACGTTGCAGGCAGGCGCTGCGGATGGACTCTTGCGGGCCCATCCCCGAATGCCGTTCCAGTTGCAGGGCCAGGTCGATCATCAGGATGGCGTTTTTCTTCACCACGCCGATCAGCAGGAAGATCCCGAGCAACGAAATCAGGCTGAATTCACCGCCCGTGAGGTAAATGCTCAACAGCGCCCCGACCCCCGCTGACGGTAAGGTCGAGAGGATGGTCAGCGGGTGAATGTAGCTCTCGTACAGAATGCCCAGTACCAGATACACCGCCACCAGCGCGCCCAAAATCATGAAAGGCTGGCTCTTTTGCGTGGCAGCAAAGGCATCGCCGGTACCGGCCATTTTCACGATCACTTCTTCGGGCAAGCCCAATTTTGCGATCTCGCGTTCAATCGCTGCGGTGCCCTGCTCCAGTGAAACGCCGGGGGCCATGTCAAAGGAGATGGTTTCAGAGGCAAACTGGCCTTCATGTTCAACCCGGTCGTCTTGCAAACTGTTCTCGTAGTGAGCAATGGCCGACAACGGAATCCGTGCACCATCGGCCGTAATGACCTGCACCTGGTCCAGGGTTTGCGGATCCTGGGCGTATTTGGGGTTGACCTCCATCACCACTTGATACTGGTTCAGGCTGTCGTAGATGGTCGAAATCTGCCGCTGGCTGTAGGCGTTGTTCAGCACCGCAGTGACCATGTCCATATCGATCCCGAGGCGTTTGGCCTGATCGCGATCTACCACCAAGGTGACTTGCTGCGCACCCCGCCCTTCACGGGCGTCAATGGCAGTGAGTTCGGGCAGAGACTTGAGTGCAGCCACCACTTTTGGGTACCAAGTGCGTAACTCACCCAAGTCGCCGCTTTGCAGGATGTAGGAATACTGTGAGCTGGTTTGCTCGCGGCCACCGCCAAATTGCAGGTCCTGGTCGGCCATCAGCATCAGGCGTCCGCCCGGCACTTTGGGCATGTTGTCGCGTAAACGCTCGATAACTTTTTGCGCCGAAATTTTGCGCTCAGTGATCGGCTTGAGACGCACGATCATCACCGCGTTATTGGTGCCGCTGTTGCCGCCAATAAAGCCCGCCACACTGTCTACTGCCGGATCTGCCAGCACTGCCTGGCGAAAGATATCCATCTTGGGCTGCATTACGCTGAACGACAGGCCGTCATCGCCGCGCACAAAGCCAATCAGTTGCCCGGTGTCTTGCTGTGGCATAAAGGTTTTGGGCACCACCACGTACAGCGCCACGTTTACGCCGATGGTCAGCAACAGGCTGAGCAGGGTCAGGCGCTTGTGCCGCAAGACCCAATCCAGGCTGCGGGCATAGCCCAGCACCATGCGGTCGTTAAGCCGGATGCTCCAGCGCTGCATGGCGTTTTCAGTGCCCGGCACATGGGGTTTGAGCCAGCGCGCGCAGAGCATCGGGGTCAAGGTCAGCGATACCACCAGCGACACCACAATCGCCGCCGCCAGGGTGATCGAAAACTCCCTGAACAGACTTTCAATGATCCCGCCCATAAACAGGATCGACAAAAACACCGCCACCAGCGAAACGTTCATGGAGAGCAAGGTAAAGCCGACTTCCTTGGCCCCCAGGTACGCCGCCTTCATGGGCGAGATCCCGGCATCAATATGCCGTGAGATGTTCTCAAGCACGACGATGGCGTCGTCCACCACCAGCCCGGTGGCCAGGATCAGGGCCATCAGCGACAGGTTGTTCAGCGAAAAGCCGAACAGGTACATGATGGCAAAAGTACCCACCAGCGACACCGGCACCGCCAGGGTCGGGATCAGCGAAGCACGGAAATTACCCAGAAACAGGAACACCACCAGAATCACCAGCGCCACGGCAATCAGCAAGGTCATCTCGGCTTCATGCAGCGTGGCCTTGATGACCGGGGAGCGGTCCATGGCCAGGTTCAGTTTGACGCTGGCCGGCAGGACCGCTTGCAAGGCAGGTAACTGGGCCTTGATCGCGTTGACGGTTTCAATGATGTTGGCCCCGGCCTGACGGTTGATCACCAGCAACACCGCAGCATCATTGTTGAAAAAACCACTGTTGTAGCGGTCTTCAACGCCGTCCTGGACCTTGGCAACATGGCTCAGACGCAAAGCCGCACCGTCCTGGTAACGGATGATCAGCGGCTCATAATCCTTGGCCTTTTCCAGTTGGTCATTGGCCTGTATTTGCCAGTTATGCTCATCATTCGACACGGCGCCCTTGGGCCGGCGAACGTTGGCGTTGGCAATGGTGTTGCGCACGTCATCCAGCGCCACGCCGTACTGGTTCAGCAGTTGCGGCTCCAACTCGATACGCACGGCAGGCAAGGAACTGCCGCCGATTTGCACCTCGCCCACCCCAGGCACTTGCGACAGGCTTTGCGAGAGGATGGTCGAGGCCAGATCGTAAAGCTCGCCCTTGGCCAACACATCGGACGTCAGCGACAGCACCATGATCGGTGCTTGCGACGGGTTAACTTTTTTGTAGGTCGGCATGCTGCGCATACCGCTGGGCAACAGGTTACGCGAGGCGTTGATCGCCGCCTGCACCTCTCGGGCCGCGCCATTGATGTCGCGGTCCTGATCAAACTGCAAAATCACCCGCGTCGAGCCCTGGCTCGAGCGGCTGCTCATGGTGTTGACCCCGGCAATCGCGCCAAAGGATCGCTCCAGCGGCGTGGCCACGGTAGATGCCATCACCTCGGGGCTGGCGCCCGGCAAACTGGCAGACACCACGATCACCGGAAAATCCATTTGCGGCAGCGGCGACACCGGCAGCAAACCAAAGCTCACACCGCCCAGCAACATGATTGCCAGACTCAGCAGCATGGTCGCTACCGGGCGCTTGATGAACGGGCCGGACAGGTTCATAACGACGCCTGCTCAGCGGTTACCGTGTTACCGCGCCAGCGGCGGCCCAGTCGATCAAAGTACAGATAGATCACCGGGGTGGTAAACAACGTCAACACCTGGCTCACCAGCAGACCGCCGACCATCACCAGACCCAGCGGTTGACGCAACTCAGCGCCGGAGCCGGTCGCCAGCATCAGCGGCACGGCACCAAACAAGGCGGCCAAAGTGGTCATCAAGATCGGCCTGAAGCGCAGCAACGCCGCCTGGTAAATCGCGTCATGGGGGGCCATGCCCTGGTTGCGCTCAGCGTCGAGGGCGAAGTCGATCATCATGATCGCGTTCTTTTTCACGATGCCGATCAGCAAGATGATGCCGATGATCGCGATCATGCCCAGGTCATTGCCGCTGAGAATCAGCGCCAACAAGGCGCCGACGGCCGCCGACGGCAAGGTCGAGAGGATGGTGATCGGGTGGATGTAGCTCTCATAGAGCACGCCCAGCACGATGTACATGGTCACCACCGCCGCCAGGATCAGCAGCAAGGTGCTCGACAACGACGCCTGGAACGCTTGTGCAGCGCCCTGGAACTCGGTTTGCACGCCGACCGGCATGCCGATGTCTTTTTGCACCTGATCAATCAGCTCGACCGCCTGCCCCAGCGCCACGCCGGGCGCCAGGTTGAACGAGACCATCACCGACGGGAACTGACCGATGTGGGAAATAGACAGTTGCGACTGACGCTCTTCAACCCTGGCCAGACTGGAAAGCCGGACCTGACCGCCATCCGTGGTTTTGACGTGGATCTGCTCCAGCGACTGCGGGCCGATTTTCTCGCCATCTTTGGCCTGCAATACCACGCGGTACTGACTGGCCTGGGTGTAAATGGTCGAAATCTGCCGCTGGCCGAAAGCGTCGTACAGTGCGTCCGTGATGTTCGCTACCGACACCCCGAGGCGCGACGCGGCATCGCGGTCGATGACCAAAAACACCTGCAAGCCTTTGTCTTGCAAATCGCTGGCGACATCGGTCAGTTCTGGCTGGTTGCTCAAGGCCGTCACCAATTTTTGGCTCCAGGTACTGAGCAACTCCGCATCCGGCGATGACAAGCTGAATTGGTACTGAGTACGGCTGACGCGGTCTTCGATGGTCAAGTCCTGCACCGGCTGCATATACAGGCGAATCCCGATCAGCTTGTCCACCTGCGGTTGCAGACGCGCAATCACTGCCGAAGCACTGTCGCTGCGCTCGCTGTGGGGCTTGAGATTGATCAGCATGCGCCCGCTGTTGAGGGTGGCGTTATCGCCGTCCACACCGATGTAAGACGACAGGCTCTCAACATCCGGGTCTTGCAGGATGATCTTGCCCAGCTCTTGCTGACGCTGGCTCATGGCGCTGAACGAAATCGACTGCGGCGCCTCGGAAATCCCTTGAATCACGCCCGTGTCTTGCACCGGGAAGAACCCCTTGGGCACCACCATGTACAGAAACACCGTGAGCGCGAGGGTGCCGATGGCCACCAGCAATGTCAGTGGCTGATGCTTGAGCACCCACTGCAACATGCGCCCGTACTCGGCGATCATCCAGTCAATAAAGGCACCGCTGGCCCGGTAGAAACGGCCCTGCTCTTCTGGCTTGGGCTCGGCTTTGAGCAAGCGTGCGCACATCATCGGGGTCAGGGTGAGCGACACCACCAGCGAGATCAGAATCGCCACCGCCAGAGTGATGGCAAATTCACGGAACAACCGACCGACCACATCCGCCATGAACAACAGCGGGATCAGCACGGCAATCAGCGACAGGGTCAGCGAGATCAGGGTAAAGCCTATTTGCTTCGCGCCCTTGAGGGCGGCCTGCATCGGGGTTTCGCCCTCCTCGATATAGCGTGAAATATTTTCCAGCATGACGATGGCGTCATCGACCACAAACCCGGTGGCAATGGTCAGGGCCATCAGTGTCAGGTTATTGACCGAAAACCCGGCCAGGTACATCAAGCCAAAGGTCCCGATCAGCGACAACGGCACCGCAATCGACGGAATGATCGTGGCGCTGGCGCGACGCAGGAACATGAAGGTCACCATCACCACCAGCGCAATGGCAATCAGCAATTCATGCTGCACATCGCTTACCGAGGCGCGGATGGTTTGCGTGCGATCGGTCAGCACGGTGACATCGATACCGGCTGGCAGGTTGTTGGTGATGCTCGGCAACAGCGCCTTGATCCGGTCCACCACTTCAATCACGTTGGCACCGGGTTGACGCTGGATATTGAGCAATACCGCCTGATTTTCATTGGCCCAGGCGGCCAGGCGTTCGTTCTCGGCCCCGTCGACGATTTCTGCCACGTCTTTGAGTCGCAACGGCGCGCCATTGTTGTAGGCCAAAATCAGTTCAGCGTATTCCTGCGGGGTTTTCAACTGGTCGTTGGCGTCCAGCATCGACACCCGCGTCGGGCCGTCAAAGTTACCCTTGGGCTGGTTAACGTTGGAGGCGCCGATCAGAGTGCGCACATCTGCCAGGTTCAAACCATTGGCGGCCAGCGCCTCGGGGTTGACCTTGATCCGCACGGCCTGGCGCTGACCGCCGGCAATGCTGACCATGCCCACACCATTGATCTGGGCAATTTTTTGCGCCATGCGGGTATCGACCAAGTTGTTGAGCTTGGGCAACAGCATGGTTTTAGAGGTAATCGCCAAGGTAAGCACCGGGGTGTCGGCCGGGTTGACCTTGTTGTACACCGGCGGTGCCGGCAAGTCCTTGGGCAGCAGGTTGGTCGCGGCGTTGATCGCGGCCTGCACCTGCTGCTCGGCGACATCCATGTTCATGTCCAGGTTAAAGCGCAGGGTCAATACCGAAGCGCCACCGGAACTGGTCGAGGCCATCTGCGTGAGGCCGGGCATTTGCCCGAACTGGCGCTCAAGGGGCGCCGTCACCGCACTGGTCATGACATCCGGGCTGGCGCCGGGGTAAAGCGTCATCACGCGGATGGTCGGATAGTCGACCTGAGGCAAGGCCGACACCGGCAGCAGGCGATACGCGATGATCCCGGACAAGACGATGGCAATCATGCACAGCGTGGTTGCCACCGGGCGCAGGATAAACAGCCGCGACAGATTCATTCGCCAGCCTTGCCCTTGCCCGTACCCTGGGCTTTGGCAGCGCTTGGGTCGGCATCTGCATCCGGACCACCTTGCAGTTGCCCTGCGGCCGATGTCGGTACTTCGCTGCTGTTGCTGACCACTTCGACCAGGCTACCTTCGCGCAAGCGATCGGTACCTTCGAGCACCACACGATCACCCGGCTCCAGGCCCTCTTTGACAACGGTCAGGTCGCCATCGGTCGCACCCAGTTTGAGGGTGCGGATCTTGACCTTTTTATCGCCGTCCATTGCATAGACAAACGAGCCATTGGTGCCGTACTGAAGCGCTGCGGTCGGGGCCAGAATCACACCTTTGAGGGTGTCAGCCAGCAGGCGCACATTGACGAACTGGTTGGGGAACAGCGCCTGATCGCGGTTCTCGAACAGCGCCTTGAACTTCAAGGTGCCGGTGGTGACATCAATCTGGTTATCGATACTGCTCAACACGCCACTGGCCAACTCTTTCTGGTCACCGCGATCCCAGGCTTGTACCGGCAGCTTTGCACCGCTGCGATAGCGTTCCAGCACCAGGGCCAAGTTGTTTTCCGGCAAGGTGAAGCTGACCACAATCGGCTCGGTCTGAGTAATTACCACCAACGCGGTGGTGTCGTTGGCCGCGACCAGGTTACCGACGTCCAGCTGGCGCAAGCCCACGCGGCCACTGATCGGTGCCCGAATCTTGGTGAACTCAAGGTTGAGCTTGGCATCATTGACGGCCGCCTGATTGGTCTTGACCGTGCCCTGATATTGGCTGACCAACGCTTCGGCCGTGTCCAGCGTTTGCTTGGCGATGCTGTCCTCGGCGTAGAGACCGCGATAACGCTGCACATCTACCTGGGCGTTTTTAAGCTGGGCCTGGTTCTGCAACAGCGTACCTTCGGCTTGCAGCAGCGCATTTTGATAGCTGCGCGGGTCGATTTCTGCCAGCAATTCACCAGCTTTAACCATCTGCCCTTCTTTGAAGTAGACCTTGACCAACTCGCCTGCCACGCGGCTGCGCACATTGATCGTGTTCAGCGCAGTGACCGTGCCCAGCGCCTTGTAGTAGATCGGGAAATCCCCCCGAGTCACCTCTGCGACCAGAACCGGCACCGGTAACGTTGAACCACCAAAGCCCGGGCGCATCGCCCCTGTGCGGCTGGTGTGCCCGGCGGGTTGCGCGTTCTGGCCTTTTTTCGCCGATGCGGGCCAAAGCCACCAGCTCACGCCAGCAACGATCAGCAAAATCAGCAGGCCAACCAGCCAGCGACGAGAAGTGCGAGAAACAGAGGATTGCATTGAGTGATCAACCAGTTGGGCGCGAGCGCTTAATTTCAGGAGCCTGAAAGATAAGCAGTGCAGACAGTTATGAAAAGGCTCTTTACCGGCTATTTACGTTATAGCGCGTCAAAGACCTGCTTTACATTCACGACAAGGGCCTGCCCGGACTTTGATCTGTTTAGTTTCCAACACCAACACTCAACCTCAAATAATCCAGACTTGAGGCAGCCCTTGCCTCAATTGTGCCGCGCAGAGTGTCTAGAACCTGTGTGACATTATGTAGGCCGGTTTGATTATTTGATCTTTACGGGCAATAAAAAACGGCCTGGCATTCAATGCCAGGCCGTTTTCGGTGTTGCTGTACGACTTACTTCAAAACAGCCAGAGCTGCTTCGTAGTTAGGCTCTTCAGCGATTTCTTTAACCAGTTCGCTGTGCAGCACAGTGTCGTTTTCGTCCAGTACAACCACTGCGCGAGCAGTCAGGCCTTTGAGCGGGCCATCAGCGATTGCCACACCGTAGTTCTTGATGAACTCGGCACCGCGCAGCGTCGACAGGTTTTGTACGTTTTCCAGACCTTCAGCACCGCAGAAACGCGCTTGAGCGAATGGCAGGTCAGCCGAAATGCACAGCACCACGGTGTTGGCCAGTTCGTTGGCTTGTGCGTTGAACTTGCGTACCGACGTTGCGCAGGTCGGGGTGTCAACGCTTGGGAAGATGTTCAGCACTTTACGCTTACCGGCAAAATCGGCCAGCGTTAAATCGGACAAATTACCGGCAACCAGCGAAAACGCTGGCGCTTTGGAACCTACTGCAGGCAGCACGCCGTCGACTTGAACAGGGTTGCCTTTAAGCGTCACTTGAGCCATGAACGATGTCCTTTTTAACTGTTTTTGAAGAGCCGGAAGTTAAACACGAAACGCGCACGCGACCTATGCCCGGAGCACAAATTGTCATGCCGGGTGTGACAAAAAGAGGGGCCCGGCACTGCCAAAGGGATGTCGCCGCGTGCCAGGGCTCTTCTAATCCTTGACCTTCTGAAATGACTGGCGCATGTCCGACGCCCAGCCATCGATCACTGCTTTCACGTCATCTGCCTTCATCACCTGGCTGGCATTGCTCAGCGGTTTGCCCGTGCCTTTGCGCACCACTTGAGCAACAACATGCTGATCGTTCCCGTCGATAAAAACGGCCTCGGTAGACAACTGGGTTTCCTGATCACGGATCCCCGAGGCCGTCGTCACCGCTGCCGCCACCAGAGCGACCGGGATGTACTCATAAGGTGCCAGGCTTTCAGTTTGACTGCTGACGGCTGTAATCGCCGGGCGTACCACAATCACCCCCGGGCCTGGCGCACTGGCCAACGGCAGCACTTTACTGATCTCACGTTTGAGCGCCTGATCGTAGTAGGCCGTAATCGCGTTCAACGTGCTTTGCGGAATTTTCTCGGTAGGTTTTGGCGCCGGATAGAGCTGGCTCGGTTCTATGTACACGCTGGTGTATTGGTCGACCTTGATCGTGGGATCAACCCAGCGCATGACCTCAGCCCCCGAAGGCGACCGGGCTTCTTTAAGTCGGCTGTAATCTTTTAAAAAGCCGGAGTATCCATCCGGTTGCTGAACCTTGCTGGCGCATCCGGCCAGTACCAGCGTAGCCAGGCATAACGTACCGATCATCAACCCAGGTTTCATGGTGAAACTCCTGTATGAGACGCAACCGTTTGAACATGGAGTTGTAGGTATAGCCAATCCTCCACAGATTGCTTTTCTCGCGATTAAATCTCCTGATCGGTTGCACAACGACCTTGTTCGGCGGCATTCTGCCACTTACTGTTTAAAGAACTTTTGCTCGACGACGTACTCCATCTGTACAGCCATTAATACCTTTGAGACAGAGACGCTCATGACTTCCAAGCTGGAACAACTCAAGCAGTTCACCACCGTGGTCGCAGACACCGGCGACCTCGACGCGATTACCCGCCTCAAACCCGTTGATGCCACCACCAACCCTTCCCTGCTGCTCAAGGCCGCAGCCCTGCCGGGTTATGCCGACCTGCTGAAAAACGCTATTACCCATGCCAAAGGTGATGTTGGCCTGGCCTGCGATCTCTTCGCGGTGTCGGTGGGTAGCGGTATCTTGAAGGTCATTCCGGGCCGGATTTCCACCGAAGTCGATGCGCGCCTGTCGTTTGACGAGCCAGCCCTGCTGCAAAAAGCCAATCAATTAATCGAGCTGTATGACAAGGCCGGCGTAAGCCGCGACCGCGTACTGATCAAGCTGGCGTCGACCTGGGAAGGCATCCGCGCTGCCGAGAAGCTGGAAAAAGCCGGTATCCAGACCAACCTGACCCTGCTGTTCTCGTTTGCCCAAGCCGCAGCCTGTGCCGATGCCGGGGTGTTTTTGATCTCGCCGTTCGTGGGCCGCATCTACGACTGGTACAAGAAGTCCACCGGGATTGATTACACCGGCTCAGATGATCCGGGCGTGCAGTCGGTAACCCGCATCTACAACTACTACAAGGCCAATGACTACAAAACCGTGGTCATGGGCGCGAGCTTTCGCAACACCAACCAGATCGAGCAACTGGCAGGCTGCGATCGCCTGACCATCAGCCCGGACCTGCTGGAAAAACTGGCGCAGGACGACGGCACACTGGCGCGCAAACTCAGCCCCGGCGCGAGCGGCGAGCCGCGTTTGACCCTCAACGAAGCGCAATTTCGCTGGGCCTCGAACGAAGATGCCATGGCCACTGAAAAACTGGCCGAAGGCATCCGCCAATTCGCCCGCGACCAGGAAAAACTTGAAGCCCTGCTGTCAGGTAAATAACGGCTGACACCCCACATTCTGTTGGCGCGTCTCGCGATCTTTTGGCCATAACACAGATCGCGAGGCGCGGCGGCCCTTTACCAAGAGCCATAAGGCACCCCGTATTTTTCGATGTAGGCTTTTGACGTTTCGCCAAGCGGGAAATGATGGCCTTCGGACTTCCCGCCATAAGGTCCTTCTTTCACTACTTCTCCCTGAACCCTGGTCACTTCGATTGGGCTGACGCAAGGGCCCGAGATCCACACCTTGGCAATACCGCCGGGGGCCAGCCCTACCGTCACGCCTTTACGGTAACCGGTGATCCATTTGGCATCGAACTCGCAAAAGGCTTTCTCAGGCTTGACCATGGCCTGCTGAATGGCTGTGGGGATCACGATATAAGCCTCGTAGGTTTGTGGCTCTACCAATGATTGCCAGCGCACATAAATCAGGCGTGGTACAGCAGCCCCGTAAACATATTTACCTTTACCCCAACCGGGATAACTTGGCCAACCGCGAGGATTACCTTTGAGGTTTTTAGGAGTCTGGATAGCGGCTACTCCACTCATGGCTCGTTTGAATACACGGTCTCGCACATCCACCGCATCTGCGGTTTCGATCCACACTTCCATGTAGTTGGGGGCGAACAGTCCAAGCCGCCAGCCATCATAGGGCAACCCATTGCTGCCCTTGGTACAGCCCACCATCAGCCCAAACACAGCGCACACCCATAGCAGCTTGAATTTACTCATTGGGATGCACCGCCCGTTTACCGCCTGCAGCCGGCCGATTAATAAAGAGCACCTCAATGTCGCTGTTGTTCTTGCCGCTGGCAGCATTCCAATTGCCTGACAAGTGGATGTATTTGCGCTGTAGTAAAGCCACCTCTTCATGGGTCAGTCCGGGAAAGCTGTCGCCGACGGCATACGCTTGCAGTTTGATGGCAATGTCGTGCAGGTCAGCAGGAATCGCCAATGCAGGGTTACGATCATCAATGGATACGAAAGGAACCCCATTTCGTACTCCCAACTCGCGCATGGCTCGCAAGTAAATCAGTGACAACTGACCATGCACTTGCCGTTCACTGCGTAGGGCGGCATACACGCGTTTCTCGGCAAACATGTCACGGCGTCTGTTATAAGGCAGAACCACCGCCCATGTGTCGACACTCCAGCGCTGCAGATAGGGCTCCAGATCCGGCAGCATAACCCCCATGAGCTGACGGGCTCGGTCATAAGCGACCGTGGAAGTTTCTGGCATGTCGACAGGCACCTGACTGCTCTGGGGTTTACTCAGCAGCACTTTTTCGGTGGCCAGAGGCAAATAACCGCCGCCAATATCGGAATGGACACCGGGCAGCTCGATGTCATTGTCGGTACGAACCAGTGAGAAGTTATGACGATATTCGCTGCGCGCCACAAATTGCACCACATAGCGCGCAATGCCAGGGGCAAGGTGCAGGTTGAGACCAGGGTTACTGGCGTTATGCGGGCTAAAGTCGCCGCTTAAGGGTGCAACCATCCCAGGCACCGTATCAAACAGGCCGATAAAGTTGAGGTTGAAATCAGTTCGGTGGCGCCATCTAAAGCCATCTGACATGCCCTTCGTTCCCGGAGGGATCGATTGGGCGATAAGGCTTTTCGGCCCCTTCAACAAGTCATTGGCACAATGCCGTGCAGCAGCGGCACCACGACTGAAGCCAAACAGATCGATAACGATTCGCCAAATAGTCAGGCCGGGATTGTTGTCTTGCAGTGTTCGAACCTGCTCCAAAATCAGCGCAGGCGCTTGCTCAACTCGCGCCACAATACCAGTGCTGCCTTGACCGCTAGCCTGGCCATAGACCGAGTCAGCTTGCCCCGTGACTGTACCGATACCTTCTAGGTAGACACTGAGAAACGCCTCTTCAGTTCCTTGCGGCAATTGCGTATCCGCATGATCCGGATACAAGTCATAAAGCCGCGCCACATTGGTGACATCGTTGCTATAGCTGTTATCCGGCGAGTTTCCTTTACCGTCAAAGCCAAAGCTCGCGCAATGCTGACGTATATCCGCGCCTTCCTGTTCACCTATACCCAAGCTAATGGCCAGGCAACCTCGCGCCGCCTCGCTGTTGCCCTGGTTATTCCCGGTGCCATCGAAGAACAAGCCCACATGCAGGGTGATGCCGGTGTCCTGTTCCTCTTCTTCGTCCTCTTCTTCCAGCTCGGGCTCGGGATTAACGGGCGCTGTTTTTTTAGGTGCCGGCGATTCGGGCCACTGAGCCAAATACTCCATGTAACTCTGCTGAGGCCCTCTGGTATCTCCCAGCACTTGGCCTCTGATGTATTGATCAGGGATCAGTCGCGGCGCAGGGCGGCACAGGCACTGGCACAAGTCGCCTTCCAGCGCGGCTTGCCGCCCTCCCAGTGATTCATCATGGCGCGGACCGCACAGCACGATAACGCCCGTGCTGCCGCACACCGGGCACTCGATACTGTCACCTTCACGGGCCAGTATCTGGTCGTTGATTGTCATCAGTTCCCAGCCCGTCACCACCACGCCGCCCACCGTGGTCCTGGACCCGACGGTGATGTTCATGCGCTTCATACGCAGGCACCGGGCAAGGCCTGAGCGCTGTTGTGTAATAGGGGCATGTCGGCATCCTGGTGGAGGAAGGTTGAGTGCCCGCTAACTGTCAAATTGCCAGTTAGCGGCGCCCAGCCAGTATGCCGAGAGGGTGGGGAGCGACCCTGTCAGAAGGATCCGTTTGGTTTGTAGTACGCGTAGCTTTCCGAGAATTGAGGGGGGATCACGCCGGTTTCTGCGTCACAAACGCGTAAGTGATGTATGGCACGCTGACTTCTTCGCCGTGATTCAACACGCTGTGTGACGCGACAAACGCACGCAACTGCTGCTCCACCTTTTCCCGCTCATCAGGCGCCAGTGCCGAGATAAAGCTGGTGGAGCGCACGCGATTGAAAATCACGTCTTCGACCGGCCCGTTATGAGGCTGGATGAACCGTTGCTCTTGCAGCGGCCCAAGGCCGTCATACGGAAACGCCTGACGCCAGGCGCCGGTGTAGAAGCGGGGCGCGTCGGCTTCCCATTGATTGACCAACGCATCGAGCTCCGCCACCCACGGTACGCTGGCATCACGCAGATTCCAGATCAGCCCTAGGCGCCCGCCCGGTTTAAGCACGCGATGGATCTCGGCCAAGGCTTCATGGTTGGCAAACCAGTGAAAGGCTTGTGCGCACACCACCACGTCGACACTGGCATCGGCCAACGGAATGGCTTGTACGGTGCCTTGATGGGCTTCGACCTCAGGATGGGCCTTTGACAGCTTGGCGAGCATGGCCTGGACCGGCTCAAGCACGATCACCCGTGCACCGGTCTGCAACAGGCGCGGGGTGAATTTGCCAGTTCCGGCACCCACTTCGAGTACCGTCTGGCCAGGCTCCAGGCCCAGGGTGTGAGTCAGCCAGGCGCTGACCTGGGGCGGGTAATCAGGGCGCCCGCGCACATAAGTATCAGCGCCCTGGGCATAGCCCTCAGCCGCAGCATGATGAAGGGTTGAGTCGCTCATCGTCTGGCTCCGCTTGGAATGGTTGCTCAACCATAGCCCAATCGTCCCCGCTGCGACATGAAACCCTTGTCAGAAGCTGTACTTCATCCCCAGCATCAGGTTGCGCGGATCGCCATAGTAGTAGGTTGAGTACAGGCCATAACCACTGAGGTATTCGCGGTCAAAGACGTTGTTGAGGTTGACCGTGGCGCTGAGGTTTTGGCTGATGTCATAACGCGCCATCAACCCCACCACCGCGAAACTGCCTTCTTTGGCGTCGGCTTTGATCGATGAGTCCAGCTCACTGTAAGTCGAACCTTGCCAGGACACATTACCGCCCACGGTCAGGTCCTTGAGGTCACCGTCCAGTTGGTAACTGGTGGCCAGTTTGAACAACTGCTCGGGATGATTGCTGTTGATGCGTTTGCCGTCCTTGTCCCGGGGTTGAGCGTAGGTGTAGCCCGCCAGCAATTGCCAGCCGCGTGCCACTTCACCGGAAATCTCGGCCTCAAAGCCCTTGGTTTTAGTGCCGTCGATGGCCTTGTAGGCATCTTCGCCGTTATCGCGCACACCATCGTATTCGGCGTAGTTGTTCTGTTTGATCAGGAACACGGCAAAACTGGTATTCAGTGCACCGTCGAAATACTCCGACTTCAAGCCCGCCTCGTAGCTTTTACCGGTCATCGGTGCGAGCACTTTATCGTTGCGATCGAAATAGCTTTGCGGGGTAAAAATCTCGGTGTAGCTGGCATAAACCGAGTGATTGGCGCTCAGGTCGTAGACGATCCCCGCATAGGGGATCGGCTTGCCGGTCTTTTTCGAATCATCCAGCGTAGGGACCGTTTGCGCAGCGTTGTAGGTCATTGTCCCCTTGCGGTCGTAGTCGACCACGCGAGCACCGAGAATGACCGATAAATCATCCGTCGGCTTGAGGCGCAAGGCGCCATAGAGCGCCGATTCCTTCGTCTTATAGCGCTGTTTCAAGCCTTGGCTCAATTGAGCAGGGCCCGGACGCGGCGCATCGTTGTTCCAGTTTTGGTAATTGATGGTCAGGTCGTCAGCATTCTCGGCCAGGTAGTCGTTGCGACGATTGCTGACATTGGCCCCCAACACCAATTCATGGCTGCGCCCCAAGAACTCAAAGGGCCCGGTGGCATAGGCGTCCAGCGTATCGGTGTTGATCTCGAAGGTTTTGGTGCCGCTCATGAACTGCGCTTCACCCGTGGTTTTGTCCGGGAACGGTCCCCAGCCCACGATATTGCCCTGCAACTGATCGGTGTTGCCCTTCCAGTGGCTGGCTTCGACTTTCAACAGCCAATCGTTATCGAAACGCTGCTCTACCCCGGCGAAGTACTTGGTGCTTTTACTGTCGGCATACGCCCACTTGGCGGCCGGGTTCATGGAGCGCTTAAAGTGGGTTCGGCTGCCATCGCTGTAATACAGCGGCAACTGGCCAAAGCTTGAACCATTGGAGTCGATTTTTTGATAGTCGATACCGGCATACAGCGTCGTATCGTCGGTCAGATCAGCCTCAGCGATGCCATAGAACACATCTTTGATGGACGAGTAACGGTCGATAAAGGAGCGTCCATCTTCATGGGCGGCCACCACGCGCCCGCGCACCGCGCCGTTTTCAGTCAAGGGGCCCGACAGGTCCAGTTCACTGCGATAGCGGTCCCACGAGCCACCGCTGCCCGACACATAGCCCTGGAAGTCTTTGGTCGGGCGTTTGCGCACCAGATTCACCGCCCCCGACGGGCTGCCCACGCCGCTCATCAAACCGGTGGAACCGCGCACCACTTCTACCCGGTCGTAAATGGCCATGTCGCGCATGCCTAGACCGTTGGTATTGGTAGTGAAGTCCGAGGTCGGTACGCCGTCGTACTGGAAGTTATCCAGGGTGAAACCGCGGGAATAGAAGTTGTAACGCTCGCTGTCATCGTGCATCACGGTTATGCCCGGCGTTTGCTCCATCACTTGAGCAATGCTGCCCAGCCCTTGATCGGTCATTTGCTGACGGGTAATGACCGTGACTGACTGCGGTGTTTCACGCAAAGAAAGGGGCAATTTGGTTGCCGTACTGGTTTCGCCCGTGGTGTAGGAATTGCTGCCTTCGGTGGTCCCGCCCAATGCCACGCCGGTCACACTGGTGGCCTGTAGTTGTAACTTGCCGTCTGCGCTGCCAGAGGTCAGCGGGTACAGCGTCCACACCCCGTTGGCCCCTTCGGTGGCGGTCAGGCCGCTGCCTTTGAGCAATTGCTGCAACGCTTGTGGTACATCAAATCGGCCCTTGAGGGCTGGCGCCTGTTTGTTCTGTACCAGTGCCGGGTCGTAAGGCAGCGAGATATTGGCCTGCTGGGCAAAGCGGTTAAGTGCGTCCTCCAGCGTACTGGCCGGCACATCGAAACTGCGTTGCGCACTGACCGATGCGGCCACCGTCATCGAAAACGGTTGCACGGCTGCCAGCACAGCACCGCCCAGCAAGACCGCCTGCAGGGCAATGGCCAAGCGGCTACGCGCGGGCAAGAAAAGAGGTTGAACGGCAGCGGACATGGGTTTTGCTCCTGCAATTAAAAGGTCTTATGCCTAGTTGTCGAAGGACGCGAAAAAACCCGCAAAGAAATTTGATAATTATTCGTATTGACACAGGCACGAGCTGGCCGCGCGATCTTTTGATCTTGGCTAAACCGCCACAATCCGCGTCCAGAACCGCGTTCTGCGCTCGATGCGCACCGCCAGCGTCTGGCTCAAGCCCTGCAATGCCTGGTCGATATGCTCGAGTTGAAACACCCCCGACACGCGCAAATCACTGACAGCGGGTTCGCACAACAACCAGCCCTGGCGATAACGCGACAGTTCGGCCGCCAAGTCTTCCAGGCGCATGTTTTTCGCCACCAGCGCCCCGCTCGTCCAACTGCTGACGTGCAAGGCCGAGGAGGTTTGCAAACGGGCCGATTGCCCATCGATCACATATTCCTTGCCCGCCTGCACCAACACCGGCTGCGTCGCCGGCAGATGGATAGCCACCACGCCCTCTTCAACCATTAGCCGGGTACGGCCAGACTCTTGGCGCACGTCAAACGCGGTGCCGATAGCCTGTAACCGCGCCTCACGTGTGTGCACCCAAAACGGTCGGCGCCCGGCGGAGGCGTCAGCGTCTTTACCGGTACGGATAAAAATTTCGCCGTCACGCAACACAATCAAGCGCTGTTGCTCGTTGAAGACAACGTCCGCAGCGCTGTCGGTGTTGAGTTGCAGGCGTGTGCCATCGGCCAGATTAAACACGCGGCGCTCGCCCACGGCCGTGGCATAGTCAGCGCCAAAGGTGCGCCACGGTTGTTGTTGCCACGCCAGCGCACCCGCCCCGGCGCCCAGCACACCTAGCCCTAGGACCTTGAGCGCCTGGCGCCGTGAGCGCAGCCGACTGCTGCCACTCAAGGTGTCCAGCGCCACCCGCCCCGACAAGGCTGACGCCTGGCGAAAAGTCGACTCGGTCACTTGCAGCGCTTGCCAGGCCGCCTCATGGCTGACATGCGCGGCGCGCCATTGCTGGCAGGCTGCGTGTATCTGCGGATCAGCAGCCCCGGACTGGGTTTTCACCAGCCAGTTAATCGCCGCATCCAGCACCTCGGATGAAAACTCGACAGAACCCGACATGGCGCCGTTGCCCCCGCTCACAAGGCCGCACGCGCCAGGAAGCAATGACGAATCGCCGTCGCCATGTACTTCTCGACCGAACTCACGCTCACCTCCAACCGCTCGGCAATCGCCTGATAGCCCAAGCCTTCGAGCCGCGACAGCAAAAAGGCAGTGCGTACGTTGGGTTTCAGGCCATCGAGCAAGGCATCGATACGGGTCAGGGTTTCCAGCAGGATCAAGCGTTCTTCCGGTGACGGCATGTCCTGTTCAGGCACGTGTGCAAGCGCCTGCAAATACGCCTGCTCCACCTGCTGACGACGATAACGGTCAATTATCAAGCCTTTGGCAATGCTGCTCAGCCAGGCGCGCGGTTCACGCAACTGCGCTACCTGCTCCGGTTTGCCGAGTACATAAAGGAAAGTGTCCTGCGCCATGTCGTCCGCATTCTCGGCATTGCGCAGCCGCCGTCGCAGCCAATTCACCAGCCAGTGGTGATGGTCGCTATACAGATTGCGAACGTCGGTGTGCAGCAGCGATGAGTTGGACGGTGATGACGACACAAGAGCCCTCGATGCACACTGAAAATAAAATGCGAATAGGAATTTGTCGCAATAGTATTCAGAGTGCAGCCCAGACTCAAGCGTTGCACGACAAGAGACGATCAATCAGTGGCCTGTCGCCACGCAGAACGGCAGCGACAGGCCCTGGATCAAGGGATCAGCGAGTAGACCAGCGACGAAATCGCCACCAGGCCGACCACGGTGACAAACACGTTGGAGATTTTGTCCGCGTGCTGACGCATGCTCGGCACACGACGAATCGCGTACATCGGCATCAGGAATAGAATGGCCGCAATCACCGGGCCGCCGAAGCTTTCAATCATGCGCAAAATGCTGGGGTTGAGGGTCGCAACCGCCCAGCACACCAACAGCATGAAGGCCGCCGTCAGGCGTTCCAGGGTTTTACCGGCCGGACGCTTGCCGGTCTTCAGGATCAGCCCTTTGAGGCCTTCATTAGCACCGATGTAGTGCCCCAGGAAGGACTTGGCAATCGCCACAAACGCAATCAGCGGCGCGGCAAAGGCGATGGTCGGGTTGCTGAAGTGGTTGGCCAGGTAAGACAGGATCGACAGGTTCTGCGCCTTGGCTTCGGCCAGTTGTTCAGGGGACAGCGTAAGCACGCAACTGAACACGAAGAACAGCACCATCACCACCATCAGCAGGTGCGCGCGCGACAGAATCTGCGAGCTGCGCTCATCGGCACTGGCGCCATAGCGGCGCTTTTGATCAACGGCAAATGCCGAGATGATCGGCGAGTGGTTAAACGAGAACACCATCACCGGGATCGCCAGCCACAGGGTGTGCAGCAAGGCCGATGGCTCCGGCAGGGTGCTGGCCGTGGCCAGAATGCCGCCGTTCCAGTGCGGGATCAAAAACACTGCCAGAAACAGCAGCGCGGCAATGAACGGGTAAACCATCATGCTCATGGCCTTGACGATCACTTGTTCGCCGCAGCGCACCACCGTCAGCAAGCCGAGGATCAGCACCAACGACAAAATGACCCGGGGCGGCGGCGTGATGTGCAACTGATTGAGCATGAAGCTGCCGACCGTGTTGGTCAGCGCCACGCTGTAGATCAGCAGAATCGGGAAAATCGCCAGAAAGTACAGCAGCGTGATCAACGCCCCGGCTGTCAGGCCGAAGTGTTCTTCCACCACGTCAGTGATGTCTGAGCCTTCACGACCGGACAGTACAAAACGGGTCAGGCCGCGGTGCGCATAAAACGTCATGGGGAATGCCAGCAGCGCCAGGATCAACAGCGGCCAGAAGCCACCAATGCCTGCGTTGATGGGCAAAAACAAAGTACCTGCGCCAATGGCCGTGCCAAACAGGCCCAGCATCCAGGTAGTATCGTGGCGGTTCCAGCGACTGAGGGTCGCAGGTGTCGCGTCGTCAAAGCGTTCATCGACGCTGTTAGCCTGGTCATTCATCCGGTCAAATCTCCGCTAGCCGGTCGTTACCACGCAGCCGGGGCGGACAAAACACACCTTACTGACCACGCCCCAGCCATAAGAGGGCCGCGATTGTCCGGGATTAGACATAAGAAGCAAAGGTTTAGCTGAGGAATGGTGAAAATGATTGATCACACTAAAGCAAGACTTTGACACCTATTGATACACTATAGCCTTTCGAAACCTGCGCTCAAGGCCTGTTGCCCATGACTGTTTGTCACCGTTACACCGCATTTGCCGGACTGCTGCTGGCCCTGTCGCTACCTGCAGCCAACGCCGACAGTTTGATGATCACCTGGCCAGGTGGCTGGGACGTCCAGGCCGTGCCGGCCGAGGCCGACACTACCGTTCAACGCCAGCGAGCGGTGAAAAACGACGCCAATGGTGACCCGCAGATGGTCATGGAGCTGACCCAGTCGACCCTCGCGCCTGAGCACCAGGTGAACATGGACGCGGTGTTGCTGGAAATGCGCAAGACCTTGCAGAAGAACTTCGCGCAAGGGGGTTATCAGAGTGCCTGTAACAAAATCCACCCCAGCACCTTGGGCGGCCTGAAAGCGCTAGAGACCACCTGCAAAATCACCCAAAACGGCAACCACGTGATCACCCAGACCCTTGTCGCAGCGACTCAGGGCCAAAGCGCTTACGCCCTCTCCTACGCGGGCCCGGCTGACGGATACAAAGCCAACGAGCCTGAAGTCCAGGGGATCCGCGCCAGCTTGCGATTGGGCCAGAATCAGCCCTAAACCTTGTAGGAGCGAGCTTGCTCGCGATCTTTTGATCTAGATCTTGCTTTTGATCTTGATCTAAAAGGCCCCATTAAACCACGCTGGCCGAACGCAGGTTTTGCGCAGTGGGTAACCCGGCAGGACGCCGGGTTAGCCGCGACACGGCCATGGATGGCCGATCGCGGCGGGCCTACGGAGCAAGGCCTGTGGTGAGGGCATGCCGAGCCAAAGCGAGGCACCGAGGGGTAGGGACAAAAGCGTTTTGGTTACTTTGCCGCTTTTGCAAAGTGACGCGGCGTAAGGCCGGAACCCTAAGTGGCCGTTGCCGCATCAACGGATATGTACTCAAGTCAAGAGCCCCCTCACCCTAGCCCTCTCCTGAAGGAGAGGGAACCGATTGGGGGATGCTGAAGATACTCGGCGGCCTGTTTGCTGCGCGACAGCGCGGCGTCGAAGACGGGGCGGCCCCTCCTACAGATTGATTAGTTATGGAATCAGCACCACTTTGGTGCTCGCCCCGGCGTTGACTTCAGCGTAGCTGACCAGCCCTTGCACCAGCGGAGCTTGTTCAAGGTCGCGGGGTGCGGGCAGTAAGCCCTCATCGAAGTACTGGCCAAATTGATTGAGCATGCGTGCGCACTCGGTGCTGCTATATAGCAGGCTGTTGACGCCAATCAGTGAGCCGCCTTTGCGGTACAGCGCCAGCGCCGGGAGTTGCACGTGCCCGTCCAGTGGCGCGGCGATAATGGCCAGCCGACCAAACACCGCCAGCGCTGGCACCGCAGCCGGCAGCCAGTGACCGGTGGTGTCAAAAATCACGTCGGCGCCCCCGGCAAACACCGCATTGACTTCGCCCGCCAATGCTTCGGGTTGTTCAAGCACGATCACTTCATAACCCTGCTCGCGCAGTACACGCGCCTGCTCCGGGCGACGCACGGCAGCCAACACCTGCGCTCCCAGCACTGTTGCCAGGCCCAAGGTGGCCGAGCCCACCGCGCCTTTGGCGCCGATCACCAGTAAACGCGTACCGGCCACTACGCCACTGCGCTGTAAGGCATCCCAGGCCGTGGTGTAGGGCACGCCCATGCTGGCGGCCTGTACAAAGCTCAATGCCTCAGGTTGTTGCGCGACGCCACTGGCGGGCAGGGTCAAATACTCAGCGTGGGAACCGTCACGGTTAAACCCCAGGTCCTTGCCCGTGCCCCAGACCTTCTGCCCTATTAAGGCTTTGGGGCCCTCAACGACGACACCGGCAAAATCGCGCCCCGGAATCCGCGGCAAGGTGGTGTAAGGGAAACGCCCCAGCACGTTCTTTACATCGCTGGGGTTCAAGCCCGCGGCCTTGACCTGCACCAGCACCTGGTCGGCAGTTGGCGTCGGGGTGGGCACGTCGACTACCTGCAAAGCGGCCAGATCACCGGTTTTGGAAAATTGCAGCGCCTTCATGTTCTAGCCTCCGGGTCAGTGAGATAGCCATGAGTCTATGACCGGCAAACGCCGCGCATCGGTCAAACCCTTCTGCCTGTCGGCCAGATTCAAGCGTCTGGCAGGTGGCCCTGCCCATATAAAGACGGCGTAACACCCAGCTCGCGGCGAAACATGTCGCTGAAGCTGCTCGGTGAATACCCCAGCGAACGGGCGATCTGGCTCACCGACACCCCCTGGATCAGCTCCGCCGCCGCCGTGGCCAACTGCACCTGGCGTCGCCATTGCGCAAAGCCCATGCCCAGCTCCGTCTGAAACAACCGCGCCAAAGTACGCACGCTGGCCCCGGCATGGTCGGCATGCTGTTCAAAGGCGATGTCCAGCGTCGGGTTGGCCATTACCGATTGGCACAGATTGAGCAGCCGCCGATCCGCAGCGTCAGGCATCGGCACCTTGAGCAGCGTGCGCCGGGCGCGCTGCAACTCGAGCAAGGTCAGATTGAGCAACGCGTCGGTGTAGGCCGGCGGCGCATCAGGCTGATCCACCAGATTGATGATCAACTCTCGCAGCAGCCGCCCGACTTCCAGCACTTGCACATGACTGTCGAGCGTGCGCGCCGTGACTTGGGGCAAATACAGATTGCGCATCTGTAAATCCGACACCACGCGAATCCCGTGGGGCACGCCCGGGGGCAACCAGACCGCACGTTGCGGCGGCACGGCCAAGGCTTCATCCGGGGTATCAACCCACATCACGCCGCTCATGGCATACAACAACTGGCCCCATTCATGCTGATGCGGCTCAATGTACAAACCGCGCGGGTAGGTGCGCGCCAGCGGCTGTACCGGCACGGCGGGGTCAGACAAATCAGGCGGGGCAGCAAGAGCCATAAGCAGTTCACGTCAGAAAAGTAAGTGGACATGTTACATCAGCGTGTTTGTGCCTAAAGTGTCGGCACCTGACAAAACTGTCATCTGAACATCAGTTGCCTGACAGCCCGCGCAGTCCAGGCTGAGTTATTTCATCAAGAGGTCATCAATGAAGAACCCGTTACGTATTTTTGCGCTCTCTACGCTCTTTATTACGTCATTCGCCAACGCTGCTGAACAACTGACCATGGACGTACACCGCGATGCCAACTGCGGTTGCTGCAAGGCCTGGATCTCGCACCTGCAAGCCAATGGCATCAAGGTCAATGACCACGTTGAAGACGACATGAGCCGCGTCAAACAAGAGCTCGGTGTACAACCACGGCTGGCTTCGTGCCACACCGGGGTGATCAACGGTAAATTCGTTGAAGGCCACGTGCCGGCCGAACAGGTGATTGCCCTGAGCAAGCGTCATGATTTGAAAGGCATTGCGGTTCCGGGCATGCCAATGGGCTCGCCGGGCATGGAAATGGGCGATCGCAAAGACGCTTTCCAGGTGATTGGCTTGCGCAACGACGGCCGCGACGAAGTGGTTGCTGAATACCCGTAACCCCCGCATAAGCCAGCAGGAGCGAGCGCGGTCTTTTGAGCTCTAAAGTTCGCTCCTGCTGTTTGTCTGAAAAGTCTTCATCACCCAATATTCTTGCAATCTCGCCTAGCCCCTTGCGGCATCTCTCCTACACTCATCGCTGTCGTGTATACAACTCGCGACGTCGTTTTAAACAAAGCGAACCTTCTACCCCTCTGACAGGTCAACCTGATACAGGGCTGCCTGCTTGGTGCATTCCTTGCAGCACTTTTTTCACCTTCTACGCCTGTGGCCAAGGTGACCTTTATCAATCTGAAAGCGGAGGCTGACTGGCCTTAAGGCCGATAGCAGCTCAAATAAGTACAACGGGAGAGAGTCATGATCAGTGCTGCTGCTCCACATCAAGACGAACAGCTAAATCCGCCAGCGGCGTCTTCGATCACGCTCTCCGGGTTGGCACCTGCGGGTAAGGCTGTACCGCCAGTGGTGAATACCAACCCCAATAAAAAGAAAGTCCTGTTCGTGACCTCCGAACTGGCAGACCTGGTCAAAACCGGTGGCCTGGGCGATGTATCAGCCGCTCTGCCCCGGGCCATGCGCCATTTGCACGATGTGCGGGTGTTGATCCCCGGCTATCGGCAAGTGCTGCACAGCGATAACCCGATCCACATCATTGGTGAACTCGGCGGCCATGCCGCGCTGCCACCGTGCAAAATCGGGCGCATGGACCTCGCAGACGGCTTGGTCATTTATGTGCTGATTTGCCCGGAACTGTACGAGCGCGAGGGCACGCCTTACGGCGCCAATAATGGCCGTGACTGGCCCGACAACCACATCCGGTTTGCCCGCCTGGGCCTGGCCGCCGCTGATATCGCCGCCAACCTGGCGCAGATCCACTGGCAGCCCGATTTGGTGCACGCCCACGATTGGCCAGCCGGCCTGGCCCCGGCTTATATGCACTGGCGCGGCCAACGCACGCCCACGCTGTTTACCATTCATAACCTTGCCTACCAGGGTGTATTCAGCCGCGCGTGCTGCCCGGAATTGGGCATTCCACCCCATGCCCTGCAACAGGACGGCATGGAGTTTTACGGCAAGCTGTCGTATCTCAAGGCGGGCATGGCGTATGCCAGCCACATCACCACTGTCAGCGCGACCTATGCCCAGGAAATCACCACCCCGGCCTTTGGCTGCGGGCTGGATGGCTTTTTGGCCAGCAAAACCCAGCAAGGTTTGCTCAGCGGCATCCCTAACGGCATCGATGACACGTGGGAAGCCTCGACCGATCCGCACCTGGTCGCGCCGTTCAGCATCGGTGACTGGGAAGGCCGGGCGGTCAATACCGCTTACGTGCGCGACTTGTTTGGCCTGCAACCGTCTGCCGGGCCTTTGTTCGCCGTGGTGTCGCGGCTGGTCTATCAAAAGGGCCTGGATCTGACGGAAGCCGTGGCCGATTTCATCGTCGCTTCGGGCGGGCAGATCTGCATCATTGGTCGCGGCGAGCCCGAAGAAGAACAGGCCATGCGTGAACTGGGGCTGCGCTTTACAGGGCAAATCGGCGTGCGCATTGGCTTCAACGAGGCCGACGCCCGACGCATGTTCGCCGGCAGTGACTTTTTATTGATGCCCTCGCGCTATGAGCCTTGCGGCCTGAGCCAGATGTACGCGCAACGCTTTGGTTCGCTGCCGGTGGCGCGCAACACCGGCGGTTTGGCCGACACCATTGAAAATGGCGTCACCGGCTTTTTATTCGATGAGTCCACCGTCGAAAGCTACACCGAGGCCCTGACCCGCGCCTTCAAGGTCTTTGCCTTCCCCGAGCTGATGAACGCCATGCGTTGCCGTGCAATGGCGGCGCCGTTCAATTGGTGCAACGCCGTGGAGCCCTACGCCGAGCTTTATGAACGCCTGGTGGCGCAGTCCATGGTGCGTACCAGCAAGTTTTAGCACCGCAACACCCTGATTTGCACGACGTTCGATAGCCACTCGCCAGCCTTCAAGGGAGCCCGCCAATGAGCGAAGCGCAATTGGAAATACTCGCCGGCCGAGCCGGACTGGCCGTTGACTGGATTGATGCCAACGGCCAACCGCAAAGGGTTACGCAACCGGTGCTGGAAGCCATTCTGGCCGGTTTGGGGCTGCCAGCCGACAGCCCTGAGGCCATTGAAACCAGCTTGCTCAACTTGCAGCTGGAGCAACAAAACAAACGCTTGCCGCCTTTGCTCACCGCTGACGTGGGCAAGGCGCTGGACCTGTCACGGTATTTCCACGCCCACAGCCATTGCACGGTGTACCTGGAAAACGGCGGCTCGTTGCCCATTCAACTGGACGCCGATGCCATGCTGCCGGGCATGATTCCTGTCGGTTATCACCGGGTGCAGGTCGAGGAACAGCTCTTTACCCTGGCCGTGGCACCGGCCAAATGCTTTAGCATTGCCGATGCCCTGCAACAGTCAACGCCCAGAACCTGGGGCTTGAGCGTGCAACTGTATTCATTGCGCCGCGCCGGTGATGGCGGTTTCGGCGATACCCGGGCGCTTGAAGTGCTGCTCCAGGCCGCTGGGGAACGGGGTGCCGACGCATTGGCCATCAGCCCGCTGCATGCCATGTTCAGCAGCGCGCCGAAACACTACAGCCCGTACTCGCCCTCCAGCCGTTTGTTTCTCAACTGCCTGTACGCGACACCCGCAAGTATTCTGGGCGGCGATGCCGTCGACCGGGCGATTGAAACCACAGGGCTGAAAGACGAATTTGAGCGCCTTGAACAGTTGCCGCTGATCGACTGGCCTGCGGCGACCCGCGCCAAGCAAACGTTGTTGCGCCAGCTCTACGAAGACTTCATCACTGAAGACTCGCCATTGCTCAGTGATTTCCAGCGCTTTCGCGACATCGGCGGCGAAGCACTCGAGAACCACTGCCGCTTCGAGGCCTTGCAAGCCGTCAGCGCCGCCGAACAGCGCAGCCTCGACTGGCGCGACTGGCCCGAGCAGCTACGCAACCCGGACAGCCCGGCCCTGC
>NZ_WIWK01000219.1:0-2654 GCF_009600165.1 Pseudomonas sp. FSL R10-0399 | reverse complement strand
TTGAACGGCTGCCGTGTTTTGAGAGCGCCGATGACTCAGTAGCCGGAAAACAGGGGGGTACTTCAGACCATCCTTAGTACTCTCTCTACTCCCAGCCACACACCGGATTGGCAAGATAGTGGTTTCCCGGAAGCGTCTCTAGCCAATGCTCCCGACTCACATCCGCGCTAATTTTTTCAACGACAAGCTTTTCCAAAATCAACTCGTCATTGAATCTCGCCTTGCCTACGAATTGTGATTCACCCTGCACTGCGAGGGCACCGTTAATTGAAGCTTGCTGTTGCACTGTCAGCATTTGCGCAGTGACATTCCCAGCAAAGGAACCCGAGGTCGCGTTCAGGTTTCCCACCTCATTTATGTCATTGCCTCCAAGTAATAAAGTGGTGCGCATTTTGTTCAGCTCAGCATTTCCAGTTGCGATTCTCGAAAGCTTTGAATCTAGAGCCGCCTCTGATCCTGGGATACCCACAGTTCGGAGGTTGTCGCAAATATATTCACTGTAATGAAGGATTTTGTCCAATTTTCATGTGCAGGCGCTGGCGGAAGCATCCTTAGTTCGTATTTGGTGAGTCGCTGCCGAAACAATTTCAGTCCCTGCCAGAGAGTTTGCGACGTAGCCATCCCAATCAGCAATTGCATTTTGATCAAGACTGAAAGTCCGAGAGGTACAAGAGGTGCTAAAGCGTGAATTATATTTATTTGTGATCAAGCCACCTCCAATGTATGCAGGGGATGAGCCTTTCATAATTGAGATCGCATTAGAGCAAGTGCTATCCCCAGGCCAAACCCCATTCTGTATTCGATATGAACGCGCAGCGTCCATAATCAGCTGGGTTTCCTCGATAGTGAGGTTAGCCCTACGTTGATTTATGTCAGTCATAATGTTCGGAGTCATGAGGGCAGCGATAATGCCAAAGATGGCCATCACAACCATCAACTCTACCAAGGTAAAACCTCTACATTTCAATTCTGACACTGGCAACCTCTAGCCCGACAACCAACAATAGGGGTAATCCCCCCTGAAAAAAGTGCTCATCAGAAGTAGAATTTTCTCCTCACCGGATCAAGGAAATTTTGCGTGAAGACATCGCGTTTTTCAGACAGCCAAATCATGGCCATCCTCAAGCAAGCAGAGGCTGGAACCCCTGCGCCAGAGCTATGCCGCGAACATGGCATGAGTTCGGCTACGTTCTACAAGTGGCGCACCAAGTTCGGCGGTATGGACGCATCGTTGCTGTCTCGGCTGCGCGAGTTGGAGGACGAGAATCGGCGACTTAAAAAAATGTACGCCGATGAGCGTCTGAAAGCCGAAATTATCCAGGAAGCCATGGCAAAAAAGTGGTGAAGCCATCTCGGCGACGAGAGATGGCGCAGGAAGCGGTTCGCTCAGGTCGGTGCAGCATCAAGTTAGCGTGCCTGGCTTTCAGGATTAGCCCGACGTGCTATCTCTATCAGCCGTGCTTGGCGCCTGAAAACGCCGAGATTGCCGATAAACTGATCCAACTCACGTACAACCAGCGTAACTGGGGATTTGGCTTGTGCTTTCTGTACCCGCGCAACGTGAAGGGGTATCGCTGGAACCACAAGCGGGTGTATCGAATTTACCGCGAGCTGGAACTGAATCAGCGTATCAAACCGCGCAAACGCATTGTGCGCGAGAAACCCGAGCCGCTGGCCGTTCCCGAGGCGACTAATCAGTGCTGGTCGATGGACTTCATGCACGATCAATTAGCAGACGGGCGCAGCTTTCGGGTTTTAAATCTAATTGATGACTTCAATCGAGAAGCCCTGAGTATGGAAATTGATTTGTCGCTTCCAGCTGAACGCGTAGTTCGGGCACTGGATCAGGTCATTGAATGGCGCGGAAAACCGCAGGCAGTTCGCAGTGATAACGGCCCCGAATTCATCAGTGCAAAACTCACTGGTTGGGCCGAGAAAGACGAACTCAAGAGGAGGGTTTGGTAAAGTCCCTCGCGTGGGTTGTAATGCCCGACCACCTCCATTGGTTAATCGAACTTCACCACAACACGCTTTCAAGCGTCATGCAGAGAACCAAATCACGTAGCGCCCGAGCGATCAACGCGCAGCAGAATAGTGGGGCGCAACTTTGGCAAAAGGGCTATCACGACCGGGCACTGCGATATGACGAAGACCTTAAAAAAACTGCCCGCTATATCGTAGCCAACCCGCTGCGCGCTGGGCTGGTCAAACGTCTGGGCGATTATCCTCACTGGGATGCCCTATGGTTATAACCTCTGCAGGAGACGAGCTTGCTCGCGATCAAGGGGTCGCGGTATGCCTGCAAAAGCGCGGTGATGCCATCGCGCCCCTGCAGAGGAATTGAGGCCTTCACACATCTGTAGGAGCGAGCTTGCTCGCGATCAAGGCGCGGTGATGCCATCGCGAGCAAGCTCGACTCCTACAGAGGACCTGAGCGATCCAGCCACTCGATATGCCTGCAAAAACACGGTGATGCCATCGCGCCCCTGCAGAGGACTTGAGGCCTTCACACATCTGTAGGAGCGAGCTTGCTCGCGATCAAGGGGTCGCGGTATGCCTGCAAAAGCGCGGTGATGTCATCGCGAGCAAGCTCGACTCCTACAGAGGACCTGAGCGATCCAGCCACTCGGTATGCCTGCAAAAACGCGGTGATG
>NZ_WIWK01000218.1:0-2668 GCF_009600165.1 Pseudomonas sp. FSL R10-0399 | reverse complement strand
GGATGGCGACTGGAAAAAGTTGGGTAGTTTTTTTGAATAAAAACAATGGGTTATTTTATGTTTGATAAGAGCGAGCTCGCCTCGCGATCTTTTGATCTTAAAAAAGCTCGCTCCTGCACCGCATCAGCGCCGCGCCGATATCTGCTGCGGGGCCAAAAAGGCGTCGTGGAAGTACGTACGAAACGCCTGCATCGCCGGGCTCAAGTCGCGCTCGCGATGCCACGCCAACCCCACGCTCATGGGCGTCACGGCGTCGGTGACGGTCACGGTTTCAATGCGTTTCCCTTCCAGTGACCACGGCCGGTGCACCAGGTCCGACAGGATCGCCACGCCGCTGCCATTGGCAACCATGCTGCGCACTGCTTCAACAGAACTGGTGCGCACCCGCACGTTGGGCTGTTGGTGGCTCTGTTCCCAGTAGCGCATCGCACTCTGTTCTGCTTCGTCCACGGTGAGCAAAATGTAGGGCTCTTTGGCGACATCCGCCAAGCTCACGGCCGAGCGCTCGCACAGCGGGTGATGGCTGGGCAGCCACAATCGGCGCTCCGAGTTGAAGAGTGTTTCGGAGACGATGTCCGGGTGCGTCAGGTTTGCCGTCAGCACCACCGCCATGTCGAAACGGCCCTCCAGCAACCCTTGCTCGATCGCTGTGCGTTCTTGTTCATGGACCTCGATGGTGACGTCCGGATGCCAGTGTTCAAGGCGCTGCAAATGGTGCGGCAAAAAATAACCGATCACCGTGTAACTCGCCGCCAAGCGCAACACGCCGCTGGCGCGGATGTCCGGCAGCGGGCTGTTCAGGGCGTCATCCACGCTGCGCAAAATCACGTAGGCCCGGTTCAGAAAATGCCGCCCGGCCTCGGTCAAGGTCATGCCCTGAACCGAGCGCTGAAATAACAGCGTGCCGACAGTGCTTTCCAGCTCCTTGATCGCTGTGGTCACCGCCGACTGGGAAATATTCAAATAAATCGCCGCCTGGGAGATTTGCCCAATCTCGGCGGTGGCGACGAAATAGCGGACTTGGCGCAGGGTCAGTGACATGGGCACTCCATAGGACATCTATCTGTTTTTCAGAAGGCATCCTATCTATTAATAGATCTTTCCACGGGGTTGGCAGCACTCTAACGTAGTTTGCATGCAGTCATCAGCACCAGGAGCAGCACCCATGCACACCGTAGATTTCAACTCCGACATGGGCGAGGGCTTCGGCCCGTGGACCATCGGCGATGGCGTCGACACCGAACTGATGGCCTTCATCAGCTCTGCCAATATCGCCACCGGTTTTCATGCCGGTGACCCGAGCACCATGCGCCGCACCATCGAGCAAGCCAAGCGACTGGGCGTGGCCATTGGCGCACACCCGGGCTTTCGCGACCTGGTCGGTTTTGGCCGTCGCCACATCAATGCCCCGGCCCAGGAACTGGTCGACGACATCCTCTACCAACTCGGCGCCCTGCGTGAGCTGGCGCGTGTTCAAGGCGTTGCACTGCAACACATCAAACCCCACGGCGCGCTCTACATGCACCTGGCCCGCGACGAAGAAGCGGCGCGCTTGCTGGTCGAGAACCTGCAACGTCTGGAGCCAGAGCTGCTGCTGTTTTGCATGCCGGGTTCGGTGATCTGCCGCATCGCGCAAGCGCTGGGCCAGCCGGTGGTTCGCGAGTTCTACGCCGACCGCGAATACGACCTCAGCGGCTCCATCGTGTTTACCCGCAATGTGCGTGCTTACGACCCGGCCCACGTTGCCGAGCGTGCGTTGCGTGCCTGTCAGGAGGGCGTGGTGCGCACCGTCGAAGGCGAAGACCTGGCCATCGAGTTCGACTCCATCTGCTTGCACAGCGACACGCCGGGCGCGCTCGTTTTGGCCCAAGCGGTGCGCGGCGCACTGGACGGTGCCGGGCTCAAGGTGCGCGCGCCACGTTAACCCCTGAACACCTGGCGCCAGAAACCAGGGTTTACGCATCGATTCATTTTTTGCCTGCCTTTCTACAACTATTCCAAGAGGAACAGACATGGCCGAACACACCGTCATCACCCCATTGCCGGGCACGTTCTACCGCAAAGCTTCACCGGACTCGGACAACTTTGTTGAAGTGGGCGCGCAGGTCACCGCCGACACGGTCATTGGCTTGATTGAAGTCATGAAGCAGTTTTCTGAATTGACCGCCGGGGCAGCCGGTCGGGTCAGCGCCTTCCTGGTTGAAGACGGCGACCCGATCGAGCCGGGCCAGGTCATCGCAACGCTCGACCACGAGTAAGGGCGCGACCATGACCCAAGGCATTCATAAATTACTGATCGCCAACCGTGGCGAGATCGCCGTGCGGATTATTCGCGCCGCCCAAGCGTTGGGGATTCCCACCGTGGCCGCGTGCAGCGAAGCCGACGTCGACTCACAGGCTGCGCGCATGGCCGATGAGGTCCACATCCTCGGCCCGGCCCGCGCCGATAAAAGCTACCTGAACATCGAGGCCTTGATCGGCGCGCTAAAAGCCACTGGCGCCAACGCGGTGCATCCGGGTTATGGCTTCTTGTCCGAGAACGCCGACTTCGCCGAAGCCGTGCTCGCCGCCGGGGCGATTTTTGTCGGCCCGAGCCCCGACACCATCCGCCGTATGGGTGACAAAGCCGAGGCCCGTCGCACCGCGCAGGCCGCAGGCGTGCCCGTGG
>NZ_WIWK01000217.1:0-3070 GCF_009600165.1 Pseudomonas sp. FSL R10-0399 | reverse complement strand
AAATTGCCGGTGGCAGCGCCTGGTTGCCCAAAGTGACCGCGTCGGGTTGCTCGCTGGGTGCGCTGGTGGCGGCCTACACCGCCGTGGCCAGCGATTACCTGACCGCGCTGGTAAGCGCCCATGTGCACTTTGCCCTGGCCGCCGAACTGGCCGAAGCCACAGCCAAAGGGCCCGGCTCGTTTGCCACGGCGTTTATCGACGGGCTGGATGCGGTGGATGCCGAGCTGATCCGCGCCAAGGCCCGGTTTGAGGCCTCGCCGCTGTAAACACGAGCTGTAGGAGCGAGCTTGCTCGCGATCTTTTAACGATCAAAAGATCGCGAGGCAAGCTCGCTCCTACAGGGTTTTTGGCTTTTCAGGACAGGTATATGACCCGCCCGTTACTCAGCATTGATGAGCTGTTGGCCCAACCCGATCACTGGACCGTGCTGGAAGCCAGTGCCACAGGGTTGCGCGAGTCTTTTGCCGCTGGCCACTTGCCGGGGGCGCGCTTGGCCGATCTGGCCAATCAGTTATCGGACCCGTCGGCGCCGTTCCCTTATACACGGCCCGATGCCCAGGCCTTCACCACGGCGATGCGTGCGCTGGGGGTGAGCCATCAGCGCAAGGTGGTGATCTACGACCGCGAAAACGGGATCTGGGCCGCACGGGTCTGGTGGCTGCTGAAAAGCTTCGGCCACAGCCAGGTGTTTGTGCTGGAGGGCGGCTTGCGCGCCTGGCTCGCTCGCGGGCTGGCACTGGACACCACGGCCGAAGCCAACAGCCCCGGTGACTTCACGGCGGTGGATACACCGGGGTATTTCGTCGATCGCGCGTTTGTACAGCAGGTAGTGGCCGGGCAACACAACGCCCGTTTGCTCAACGTGCTGCGCCGCCCGGTGTTTCGCGGCGAAGAAAGCAAATACGCACGCCCCGGCCATATCCCGACCAGCCTCAACCTGCCGTATATCGAGCTGATCGACCCGCACACCCACACCTTTATCCCGCGCCCCGCGCTGCTGGCAACGTTGCAGCCGTTTATCGAACGCCCGCAGATTGAGTGGGTGCTGTATTGCGGCAGCGGCATCACGGCGGCGGGTTTTGCCCTGGCCCTGGCGCTGGTGGGCGTTGAACACGTGAGCGTTTACGACGGCTCGCTGTGCGAGTGGTCGGCTGATCCGGCATTGGCGATGGACCTCGAACCGAATTCGAACCCTTGAATCAGGAACACGACTGATGGCAATTAAAGCACTGTGGTACCTCAGCATGGCCGACGGTCATTACCCCTGGATGGAAAACGGTATCTATCCGGTGGATTTCGACCGCTACCGCCGACTGGCCGAGACCATCGACCAGGGCGGTTTTTATGGCGCGCTGGTGGCCACATGGCCCAACGACCCGCTGGTGTCTGCCACTTCGGTGGTGGGCTTTACCCAGAAAATGCGTTTTCTGGTGGCCGCCTACGCCGGCATGACCTCACCCAAGTTGCTGGCCGAACAAGCCCTGACCTTTGAAAAACTCAGCGGCGGGCGTTTGCTGTTCAACCACATTAATGGCCGCGAAGAACGGGCCAAAACCTACAACCTCACCGCCGGTCACGACGACCGCTATAAAAGCGCCGAACATTACTGGAAGGCATTTCAGGAGCACTATCTGGCGGGTAATCCGTCGCTGTTCCCCAATACCCGTTTCAGCCTGGAACCTGCGCAAGCGGGCGGCGTGCCGCTGTGGGGCACGGGTGAGTCCCAGGCCGGTGTTGAACACGCGGGCAAAGTGGTCGATGTGTACCTGCTGATGCTGCGCGAGATCTCGATCATTAAGGACCGCTTCGACGCCGCCCGCGCTTCGGCCCATAGCCAGGGCCGTACCTTTGCCGACATGGGCGCGCTGGCCAGCGTGACCGTGCGCAAGACCCGCTCCGAGGCTGAAAAGGCCTTTTATGCCCTGTTCGAAACCACCGGCGTCGACCTGCTGCGCAGCAAACTCGAAGAAGTGGTGGCCCGGCGCAGCAAGGGCGAACAAACCCTGGCCAGCTACCGCGCCCCGGATGCGCAGCGCCAGGAATGGGTGGATTACATCCTCAAGGGGCAACTGCCGCCGCTGGCGTCGCTGCGCCTGGAAAACAGCCTGTTTGCCGGGATGAGCGCCTGGTCGTCGCTGGACATCTTCGGCACCGGCTCATCGGCGGCGTATCTGGTCGGCGACGCAGACGCCATTGCGCAGAACGTCGAGGCGTATCACCAACAGGCCGGGCTGAGCGCGCTGATCCTGTCGGGCTGGCCGCTGATTGACGAGGCAAAACACGTGGCCGAGCTGCTGATACCGAAGCTGAACGAGATCGGTTGAATACCCCCTGTGGGAGCGGGCTTGCTCGCGATGCAGGCAATGCGGTTTTTCAGATCAACCGTGGCGATGCCATCGCGAGCAAGCCCGCTCCCACATCAAACCAGTCCTACAAAGATGTACAGCCGGCAATTGCTTTTTCACGCAAGCACAAAAGATAATGAGATTAGTTACCATTCATTTCAGGTGTGCACGTGCTCAGCCCCGGCGATTCCCGATCTGTCCTGACCGACTTGTACAGCGATCATCATCGCTGGTTGCGTGCGTGGCTCTATCGCCAGTTGAATTGCCCGCATGATGCCGCCGACCTGACGCAGGACACGTTCGTGCGCGCCCTTACCTCGCGCCAGCTCACGGCGTTGCAGGAGCCACGGGCGTTTCTCACCACCATCGCCCGTAACCTGCTCAACAACGTGTTTCGCCGACGCATGCTGGAGCGCGCCTATCACGAAGAACTGGCGGGCCTTGAGCCCGAGTTCATGCCATCTGAAGAAGACATGGCGCTGGTGCGTGAAGCGCTGGAACTGATCGATCAGTTGCTCGATGGCCTGCCGAACCGCGCCCGCCATTGTTTTTTGTTGCACCGCCTTGACGGGCTGACGCAGCCGCAGATCGCCCACGCCATGGGCATTTCCCTGGCCACGGTCGAGCGCGACCTGCGCCGGGCATTTTTGCACTGCCTGAACACCCCGCAGGCATGAGCGCCCGTCAGGCCGATGAGGCCAACCGCGCGGCGGTGGACTGGCTGC
>NZ_WIWK01000216.1:0-3133 GCF_009600165.1 Pseudomonas sp. FSL R10-0399 | reverse complement strand
AGCCCGGCGCGGCCGTGGTAGCCACGGGCCAGACCGGCCCCGGCGATGTACAACTCACCGGCGCAACCTGGCGCCACGGGTTGCAACTGGCTGTCGAGCAAATACCAACTGAGGTCGCTGATGGGCCGGCCGATCGGGCTTTGCACCTTGGCATCGAGGTCCTGCGAACTCAGGGCGCGCCAGGTCACATGCACCGTGGTTTCGGTGATGCCATACATGTTGACCAGCGTGGTGGGCGCATCGCCAAAGCGCGCGTACCACGGGCGCAAGCTCGCCACATCGAGGGCTTCGCCACCAAAGATCACCCAGCGCAAGGCCAGGGTTTGCGGGCTGTTGCAGGCAATGGGCAGTAATTGCCGGAACGCCGTCGGGGTCTGGTTGAGCACCGTGACTTGCTCATCGCACAGCAACTGATGGAACGCCTGCGGCTCGCGGCTGATGAAGTACGGCACGATCACCAGACGCCCGCCGGTGCACAGCGCGCCGAACAGCTCCCACACCGAGAAATCGAACGCATAGGAATGGAACAGCGTCCACACGTCACTCGGGCCAAAGGCAAACTCATCGGCGGTGGCGCTGAGCAAACGGCTGACGTTGGCATGGCTCAGCAACGCCCCTTTCGGGCGCCCGGTGGAACCCGAGGTGTAGATAACATACGCCAGGTTGTCGGGCTGGGTCAGGTTGAGCAAATTGTCGGCGCTGAACGCCTCCCACTGCACATGCTCCAGACATAGGGCCTGCACGCCGACCCGCGGCGGCAGGTTTTCCAGCAGGTGCTCCTGGGTCAGCAATAACTGAATGCCGCTGTCTTCGATCATGTAGCTCAGGCGCTCGGCGGGGTATTGCGGATCGAGTGGCACATACGCGCCCCCAGCCTTGAGAATCGCCAGCACCCCGACCACCAGCGCCACGGCCCGCTCCGTAGCAATGCCGACCCGCACTTCCGGGCCGACACCGCGCTCGCGCAGTTTGCGGGCCAGGCGATTGGCCTGAGCGTTGAGCGCTGCATAGGTCAGCGAATCGTCACCGCAGCGCAGCGCCAAGGCATGCGGCTGCAAGGCGGCTTGCGCCTCGAACAGTTGGTGCAGGGTTGGCCCGGCAGGCTGCACCTCAACCTGCGGGTTCCATTGCGTCAGCAATGCCTGTTGCTCGTCCGGACCCAGCATGGCCAATTCAGCGATACGTTGCTGCGGCGCCTGCACCACCGCGCGCAGCAGGTTCAGCCAGTGCCCGGCCAAACGCTCAATGGTCGCGGCGTCATACACATCGCAGGCGTAGGTCAGGCTGGCGTGCAAGCGCTCGCCCTGTTCTTCGGTGTCCAGCGCCAGATCGAACTGCGCCGTGTGCTGCTGCCAGTCCATGCGCTCAATGCTCAGGCCCGGCAGTTGCCGCTCGACGCTCTCGCCGATCTGCCGCTGATGGTTGAACAACACTTGAAACAGCGGGCTGTGGCTCAGACTGCGCTGCGGCTGCAACGCGTCCACCAGTTGCTCGAACGGCAGGTCTTGATGCGCTTGTGCCCACAGGGCGTTGCGCTTGACCTGTTGCAGCAGGCTGGCAAACGTTTGCTGGCCGTCGATCTCGCTGCGCAGCACCTGGGTGTTGATAAAGAAGCCGATCAAGCCTTCGGTTTCGAGTTGCCCACGCCCGGCATTCGGCACCCCGACACTGATCGCCGACTGACCGCTGTAGCGATGCAACAAGGTTTGATAACTGGCCAACAGCAGCATAAACAGCGTGACATTGTGCTGTTGCGCCAACTGCCGCAGCGCACCCGCCAATGCCGGTTCTATGGCTACCTCCAAACGCGCCCCCCGCTCGCTGCGGATCGCCGGGCGAACCAGCTCGCTGGGCAGCTCAAGTGGCGCATGCTGGCTGCCGAGTTGCTCACGCCAGGCGTTCAACTGGCGCTCGCCCTCGCCGGCTTGCAACCCGTCGCGCTGCCAGACGGCGTAATCGGAGTAGCTCACGGCCAAGGGCGGCAGCTCATGGCCCAGGTACAGCTCACAGAATTCATCGACCATCACCTGCATCGACCAACCGTCAGCGGCAATGTGATGCACGGTCAGTACGAGCACGTGCTCATCGGCCGCGACCTTGAGCAGCAACACGCGCAGCAACGGCCCCGTGCGCAGGTCGAAGGGCTGACGCATTTCTTCGGCCACTTGGGTGTCAATCTGCGCGGCTGATGGCTGATCGAGGGTTAACTCACGCAGCGCCAGCGGCAAATGTGCGTGCAGCACGCCACGGGCCTGGTCACCGTCCTGAACAAAGGTGGTGCGCAAGGTTTCGTGGCGTTGTTGCAAGGCGTTGAAGCTGCGTAGCAAGGCCTCGCGATCGAGTGAGCCTTTAAGCCGCAGCGCCGCCGGAATGTTGTACGCGGCGCTGTGCGGGTCGAGCTGCCAGAGCAACCATTGGCGCTGCTGCGCATACGACAACACGCCGGGCTGGCCGGGCGCACGCGGGCGCAATGGCGGCTGACTGAGGGTGTGCGGCTGTGAGGCGCAACGGGCAGCGAAATCGCTGAGCACGCTGCTTTCAAACAGACTGCTCAGCGCCAGTTCTATGCCGAGCTGCTGGCGCACCCGCGACACCACTTGTGCCACCAGCAGCGAATGGCCGCCCAGTTCAAAGAAGTTGTCGTCGCGGCTGACCGCCTCAAGTTTGAGCACCTCTTGCCAGATCGCGGCTATACGGCTTTCGATCCCGGCGTGGGGCGCAATCACCTCGCGCTGCCAGTCAGCCGCTTGGGCCTGGGGCAGCGCCTTGCGGTCGATCTTACCGTTGGCATTGAGTGGCAAGCTCTGCAATTGAACCCAGTGCAGCGGCACCATGTAGTCCGGCAGTTGCGCCTTGAGCGCTGCTTTCAAGGTCTCGCGCCATTCGCTCCAGGCACTCGCTTCATCGTCGGCCACCACAAAGGCCACCAGCGCCTTGCCGGTCGGGCTGTCCTGCACGACCACGGCGGCTTCACGCACGCCAGCCAAGTCACGCAGACGCGACTCGATTTCACCCAATTCAATACGGAAGCCGCGCACTTTGACCTGTTGGTCGATACGGCCCACGTATTCCAACTGGCCGTCCGGGCGCCGCCGGGCCAGGTCGCCGGTGCGGTACAGACGCTCCCCCGCCC
>NZ_WIWK01000215.1:0-3205 GCF_009600165.1 Pseudomonas sp. FSL R10-0399 | reverse complement strand
GGCGCGGGATGAAGAAGCCCGGCGGGCAGCGCTGGCACTGCGTGGCACGGCCCGGGAGGCGCTCGCGGCAACGGATGCAGAGTTGTCGTTCCCGGGCCCGGCGAACACATTCTCGTGCGCGATGGGGACACAGATCAGCGAGAAGACCACGCCGCATCTGTACACCTTGATGCAGCGCACGCTGACGGATGCCGGTGGCTCCACGTATGCCGGGAAAAACGCCTACAACCGCACCCGTCCGTTTGTGGTGCATGACGAAGGCACCTGCCGCAAAGACATGGAACCACTGCTGCGCACCGACGGTTCCTGGCCTTCCGGGCACTCGGCGGCGGGCTGGGCCTGGGGCTTGATCCTCGCAGAAGTGAACCCGGCACGCGCCACTGAACTGATGACCCGCGGCCTTGCGTACGGCCAAAGCCGGGTCATCTGCAACGCCCACTGGCAAAGCGATGTAGATGCCGGGCGCATCATGGGCGCTGCCACCGTGGCCAGCCTGCACAGCAATCCGGCGTTCCTGAAAGATCTGGCAGCGGCGAAGGAAGAAATCCAGGCGGCGCAAAAAGCAGGCAACACGCCGACAGAAAACTGCGCCGCCGAGGGCGTCGCGCTCTCGTTGACGCAGCACTGAACGGGGACGCGCCATGAGGCTCAGTAACACTTCGTTGCGGCGTAAACACGCGCGTATGGCCCTGCTGTTCGGGGCCTTGGCGAGCGCAGCAGGCGGCCTGCCGACGGTCGCTAACGCGGCAGACAACGATGAATGGCAGTTCAACGGCGGGCCATACCTGTGGGGCGCTGGCATTCGTGGGCACGTCGGCCACAAAAGCACAGGGACGGCCTCTGTGAAGTCCGACTTCTCAAACATCGCACGCACCGTCGACATGTCGTTGATGTTCATGGGTGAAGCGCGGCGCGGGCCTTACAGCGTGCTTGCCGATCTGATGTACATCGACACCGACACCCGCAGCCGCCTGCCAACCGGGTCCAAGCTTGAGGTTGAGGGCAAGACGGCGTCAGGCTTTTTGGGCGGCGGATATACCGTTCTGGGCGATGACGATTATCGGGTCGACGTCGCGGGCGGCGTGCGCGTCTGGTACAGCAGCACCACGCTGACCCTGCATGGTGGGCAGGCTTCGGGGCATTCCGGCTCTGACAACGCCACGTGGGCAGACGCCATGGTCGGGCTGCGGGGGCGCTATGCCGTGAGTGAGCGGTTCTGGTTGTCCTCCTGGGGCATGGTGGGTGCCGGGCAATCCCGTGAAGACTGGGACCTGGCAGCGCTGGCGGGCTGGGAATTCACCCCCGGATTTTCGGCGGTGGCCGGCTACCGGGCCATGGGCGTGAACTATCGCAACGACGGTTTTGTGTACGACATCGTGCAAAAAGGCCCGTTGCTGGGCATTAGCGGACGGTTTTAGGCGTTTGCAGCCCGTAGCAGTTGCCGAGCCTGCGAGGCTACGTCCGATTGCGCAGCGATCGTAAACCCTCACAGCACGGTTTAACTCAAAGACTGCGACAGTCTGATTGACGACTGTTTCACAGTCGGACGTAGCCTCGCAAAGCTCGTCAACTGCTACGAAGCCTCGGGGCTATCTCAGTGCCATTGCCCGCTCGCTGCTGATCTCAACCGATACCCTGCTCGACGAACTGGGGCTACGACAACCGTGCGGGACGCTATGAAAAATTCACCCAAGACCCGTACTGGCTGGTGGACTTGATGGCGCGCTACCAGTTCACCGACAACCTGTCGGCCACCGTCAACGTCAACAACCTGTTCGACAAGGCGTACTTCACCAACATCGGTTTTTATGACTCCGCCTACTACGGCGACCCACGCAACGTGATGGTGACCACTCGCTGGGATTTTTAAGGCGGTAGGGGCACCACCTAAAAAGTGGGGAGAGCCGGGTATCGACCGGCTCTTGTGCTGTTTTAGCTCACCGCTTCCGGATCCGAAAAATTCTCAATTTTCACCTGCCCATCCGGGAAGGTCGCAATAATTTCCAGCTCCCCTCCCATGGCACGGATGTAATTACGCAACGTGCTGATGTACATGTCTGTACGCCGCTCCATTTTCGATACCGCGGCCTGATTAATATTCAAGGCCTTTGCCAATGTCTCCTGGCTCAGCTCCTGAGCTTTGCGCAGCTCATGCAAAGGCATCTCTTTAAGGTGCTGTTGATACAACGCGTGAGCACCGGCTTGAGCCTCTGGTGTCATGCGCGCTTCAAGTTCAGCAAATGATTTAGCCATGCTCTCGCCCCTCTTTGAGCAGTGTTTCAAGGTGTTCATCGTAGAGCCTCTCAGCTTGAGGAATGTGCTCCTCGTACCATCGCCCTCGACCGGTTTTATCGCCACCGAGCAACAACAAGGCGCATCGACGCGGATCAAACACATACAAAACCCGATACGGCCTGCCCGCGTGCTGGATACGCAGCTCCCTGAGATTGCCATGCCGCGAGCCTTTGATATCGCTGCTGTGGGGATAACGCAGGCCCGGACCTAGCTGGCCCAGCAACTTGACGCTAGCGGCTACTGAGACTTGCTCCTTTTCCTCAAGCCCCTCCCACCAGCACCCAAACTCATCGGTGTATTCGACTTCCCAGTTAGAGACCAAAATATGCCACCCAAGGAATATAAACTCAAGGGAATAATCCTAAGAGCTTCAACCTCTTCCTGCTACCCGCAAAACTCGCTCAATTGTTAGTTTTTGTTCGGCGCACGAAACTCAAAAAAAACGCCCCGAACCAACCGGTTCGGGGCGTTTTTTTATTCAGATGTCAGACCTGACTGGCAGGCCCGTGGCATCAGAAAATGCTGATTGGGTAATCAACAAATACACGGACTTCGTTACCGCCGACGTTGTAGTCGCTGGCGTTGTTGGAAACGCGCAACCACGAACCGCGCAGACGCACGCTCAGGTCTTTAACCGGACCGCTTTGTACAACGTACTTGGCCTGGTTGTAGATTTCGCGCTCGGTACCACGACCACGGCCTGAACCGTCGTCGATGTTGGTGCCGCGTACGTAGGCGATGTTGTAGGTCAGGCCTGGAATGCCAACGGCGCCGAAGTCGAAGCCGTAGCCCAGTTGCCACGAACGCTCGTCTTTGGCGTTGAAGTCAGACCAGTAGGAGGGGCCGCCCCGTCTTCGACGCCGCGCTGTCGCGCAGCAAACTGGGTCTAGAGTTGAAGAGCGCGCGCGGG
>NZ_WIWK01000214.1:0-3259 GCF_009600165.1 Pseudomonas sp. FSL R10-0399 | reverse complement strand
AAGCCGCCGCGGTGGCGCCGCCGCGTTTTGCCTTGCAGTTGCTCCGGGCGGGGCGTTGCCTGGTGCTGGTGGAGTTACCCACAGGCGGCGCATTCCAGAGCCGCGACCCGGCTTATTTATTGTTAAAAGATATGTTGCGAGCTGCCGGTTTGCCCGACAGCCCGCAAATCGTTGGCGAGCCAGTACGTTGGCCGCTGCTCAGGCGCGGCAATGTCGACCAGGGCCCAGAGGCGGCGCGTCAGTTTGTGCAGGGTTTTGTCATGGCCCGCCTTGAAGAGGCCGAATGCGCCTGCTTGTGGCTGATCGGTCTTCCGGCTGTGCGTTTTGCCAGCGAAGCGAACGCTGAAGCCTTCAACACCGAACTTGAAATCGAAGGGCTGGGTAGCGCATGGGCGCTGCCGGGCCTGGAACTCTTAATGGAAGAGCCGCACCGCAAAGCGGATGTGTGGCAAGCCATGCGCAGGCTGATGTCGCGCTGGAAACAAAACGATGAGTGACGCAGTAACCTTCCGCCCGATGACCGAAGCGGACCTTGATGCGGTTTTAAAAGTTGAATACGCGGCGTTCACCCACCCGTGGACCCGCGGGATCTTTCTCGACGGTTTGGGCAAATACCACATCTGGTTGATGTTCGAAGGCGAGCAACAAGTGGGTCACGGCGTGGTGCAAATCATTCTGGATGAAGCACACCTGCTCAACATCACCGTCAAGCCAGAAAACCAGGGCCGTGGCCTGGGGCTCAAATTGCTTGAGCACCTGATGTCTATTGCCTACCAGCATGAAGCCCGCGAATGCTTCCTCGAACTGCGTGACAGCAACACGGCCGCCTTCAAGCTGTACGAGCGCTACGGCTTCAACGAAATCGGCCGCCGTCGCGACTACTACCCGGCCGTGGGCGGGCGTGAAGACGCGGTGGTCATGGCCTGTACGTTGGTTGACTGAATCAGCCCTCACCCGGAGGGAGAGGGCGCTTTACCAAGGTACTCTCAGGTTCAGCACAAGAGTTCAGGTTGCGGATGTTATTCAGCATCCCCCAATCAGTCCCCTCTCCCTTCGGGAGAGGGTTAGGGTGAGGGGCTTTTAACGTTTGCGCCCCACCGGATCTATATCCGCCAGTTCCGCTTCATCCAGCCCTCTGCCAGCGCCGATGTCGTCTTCATCGACCACGCTCAACTCCCAATCCGCCGCGTCATCGTTGCCCTCTGCGGCCTCTTTGGCATCGCGGGCGCCGTCTTCACGGATAAGCATCTCCTGCTCCAGATCATCGTCGCCAAACCCGGCGTCCAGATCTTCATCGGGCAATGCGCCGCCGCTCAGCCCGGCCTTGCGGGCAGGTTTACCGGCCACGTGCAGGGCGCGCTCTTCGTCGGTAAACAGATCGCTGATGCTCTCGTGATCCTCATCATCATCCTCAAAGTTCAACGGCTCAACCGAGCCTGAGCGGTCTTCGAGGTCATCAATCTCTGCTGGTTGTTCTGCTCCATACGGGCGACGTGAATCAGACATGGTCATTCCTCATACTGTGGCTGCTTACTACGATGGACTGTAGCCACGGTTTAAGATTCCACCCAACGGACCGGCGGATTAAAGCGCAGATTAACGTGACCCCGACCAGCGGTCCGCAGTCATAGTTTGCGCATCAACTCTCGAGGGTTTACCGCATGAACGAACTACAAGATCTGATTGATAACAACGAGCGCTGGGCCGATGCGATCAAGCAGGAGGATCCTGATTTCTTCGCCAAGTTGGCCCGCCAGCAAACGCCGGAATACCTGTGGATTGGTTGTTCGGATGCCCGCGTACCCGCCAACGAGATCGTCGGCATGCTGCCCGGTGACCTGTTTGTGCACCGTAACGTGGCCAACGTCGTGCTGCACACCGACCTTAATTGTCTGTCAGTGATCCAGTACGCAGTGGATGTATTGAAGGTCAAACACATTCTGGTCACCGGCCACTACGGCTGTGGCGGGGTGCGTGCATCGATGCAGAACCAGCAATATGGCCTGATTGACGGCTGGTTGCGCTCGATTCGCGATCTGTACTACGAAAATCGCGAAGTGCTGGCAAAACTGCCCACTGAAGAAGAGCGTGTTGACCGTCTGTGCGAGTTGAATGTCATCCAGCAAGTGGCCAACGTCGGGCACACCAACATTGTGCAAAACGCCTGGCATCGCGGGCAAAAGCTCTCGGTCCACGGCTGCATCTACGGCATTAAAGACGGCCGCTGGAAAAGCCTCGACACCACCATCAGCGGTCTGGACCAACTGCCACCGCAATACCGCCTGCGCCCGCTAACCCCGATATAACACCGCTCCCCTGTAGGAGCGAGCTTGCCTCGCGATCTTTTGACCACTCAAAAGACCGCAAGACAAGCTCGCGTCTACCGCTAAGGCATCACGGGCGCGACATACACCAACGTCGTGCCCAGCGCCCACAGCAGAAACAGCACCAGCGGCGTGTGCACCAGCAACTGCACAAACGAAAAGCCGATCAAGTCACGCGCCTTCAGCCCCAGCACGCCCAACAGCGGCAGCATGTAGAACGGGTTGATCAGGTTCGGCAAGGCTTCGGCCGCGTTGTAGATCTGTACCGCCCAGCCCAGGTGGTATTGCAGGTCATTGGCGACTTGCATCACGTAGGGCGCCTCAATAATCCATTTGCCGCCGCCCGACGGAATAAAGAAGCCCAAGATCGCCGAGTACACGCCCATCAGCACTGCATAGGTGTCATGGGAGGCGATTTGCACGAAGAAGGTCGAGATGTGATGCGCCAGGGTTTGCCCGTCCACGCCTTTGACCACGGTCATCAGCGCCGCAATCGAGCCATACAGCGGAAACTGGATCATCACCCCGGTGGTGGTCGGCACGGCGCTGGCCACGGCATTCAGAAAGCTGCGCGGGCGCCAGTGCAGCAAGGCGCCGAGCATCAGGAATAAAAAGTTGTAGGTGTTCAGGCCCGAAATGGCGCTGATCGCAGGTTTGGTCGAAAACTCGTGATACAACCAGCCGGCGGCCAGCAGCACCAGCAAGATCGTCAGCAGTGGGCTGTATTCCAGCCATTCGCCAGGCCGCGTACGCGGCGGCAGTTTTGGCGTGTTGAAACTTGGGTCAACCCCACACGCCGCGGCATCGCGGGCCGAGTCCGGGCCGGGCGCCGTGGCGTACGCCACGATCAACGACACCACCACCAGCGCTGCCAGCAACACGCCGGACTGCCACAAAAAGATGGTCTCCGTGAACGGGATCACCCCGGTGATCGC
>NZ_WIWK01000213.1:0-3264 GCF_009600165.1 Pseudomonas sp. FSL R10-0399 | reverse complement strand
ACTCAGTAGTGTGCGTTCTTAAGGGGGCGGGCACGCTGATTGCCGGGCTGGAAGGTCAATTGGCGCTGTGCACGCAAGGGCATCCGGCCATGGCCACGGCGGGTTTGGGCGACGTGTTGGCCGGTGTGGTCGGTGCGTTGCTGGCGCAGGGCATGAGCGCCTTTGATGCCGCGTGCCTCGCGGTGTGGCTGCATGCCCGTGCCGGCGAACAACAAGGACAAATGGGCCGTGGGCTGGCGGCCAGTGATTTGATACCAGCCATTCGTCAGTTGTTGGAGGAGCAAACACCGTGTCTGAATTAACACTGCATCTGGCGGATGAAGAGGCCATGGTCGCCTTTGGCGGGCAGTTGGCCCGCATCACCCAGGGGCATGGGCTGATTTTTTTGGAAGGGGACTTGGGGGCGGGTAAAACCACCCTGTCACGCGGCATTATTCGCGGCCTGGGCCACACCGGCGCGGTTAAAAGCCCGACGTTTACCCTGGTTGAACCCTACGAAATTGGCGACATCCGCGCTTACCACTTTGACCTGTATCGCCTGGTTGACCCGGAAGAGCTGGAATTTATGGGGATTCGCGACTATTTCGACGAAGACGCCCTATGCTTGATTGAGTGGCCCCAACAAGGTGCAGGCTTTTTGCCAAAGGCTGACCTGACCATTACCATTAGGCCGCATAACACCGGGCGCGCGCTGACGTTGTCGCCCCAAGGCTCGCGTGGCGAGACTTGGTGTGCCGCAGTGGCGCTGGAATACAAATAATGATGGGGTTTGGTATGCGCTTTCGCGCGTTAGTGAGTGTCGTGGGTCTGTTGCTGAGTGTCATGGCGGTTAATGCCATAGCAGCGACACAAGTGAAAAGCGTGCGTTTGTGGCGTGCCCCGGACAACACGCGGCTGGTGTTTGACCTGACCGGCCCGGTGCAACACAGCGTGTTCACGCTGACGGCGCCTGACCGTCTGGTGATTGATATCAATGGCGCCACCCTGGCCGGGCCGTTGAATGTGGCCACGGCCAACACGCCGATCACCAGCATGCGCTCGGCGCAGCGCACACCGACCGACCTGCGGGTGGTCATCGACCTGAAAAAACCGGTAACCCCCAAAAGCTTTGTGCTGGCCCCTAACGCCCAGTACGGCAACCGCCTGGTGGTCGATTTGTTCGATCAGGGCGCAGACCTGACCCCAAGCCTGCCCGCCACGACCGTGGCCAAGGTGCCTGTGGTGCCGGTACCGGTCCCTGTGCCGGTCACGCCTGCCCAGCCTGATATCAAGCTGCCGCCGGTGCCGAGCGGCAAGCGCGAAATTGTTGTGGTGATCGACCCCGGCCACGGCGGTGAAGACCCGGGTGCTTCCGGTTCTGCGGGCCAACACGAAAAGAACGTGGTGCTGGCGATTGCCAAAGAGTTGCAGCGCCAGATCAACGGCATGCGCGGCTTCCGGGCTGAGCTGACCCGTACCGGCGACTACTTCATCCCGTTGCGTGGCCGTACCGAAATCGCCCGTAAAAAGGGTGCCGACCTGTTTGTGTCTATTCACGCTGACGCTGCGCCGTCCAAGGCGGCGTTTGGTGCGTCGGTGTTTGCCTTGTCTGAGCGCGGCGCCACGTCCGAGACAGCGCGCTGGCTGGCTGACAGCGAAAACCGTTCTGACTTGATCGGCGGGGCGGGCAACGTAAGCCTCGATGACAAAGACAAAATGCTTGCAGGCGTATTGCTCGACCTGTCGATGACCGCTTCGCTGACCTCCAGCCTTAACGTTGGTCAGAAGGTTCTGAGCAACATCGGCCGGGTCACACCGTTGCACAAGCAGCGCGTGGAGCAAGCCGGGTTTATGGTGCTCAAGTCGCCGGATATCCCGTCGATCCTCGTTGAAACCGGGTTTATTTCGAACGCCAACGAAGCCTCGAAACTGTCCTCGACCAGCCATCAGCAAGCGCTGGCGCGTTCGATCAGCAGTGGCGTGCGCCAGTTCTTCCAGCAAAACCCGCCGCCGGGCACGTACATCGCATGGCTGCGTGACACCGGCAAAATCGCCCAAGGGGCCCGTGAACACACGGTTCGCCCAGGCGAAACCCTGGCGATGATTGCGGTGCGTTACCAAGTGGGCGTGGCGACGCTGCGCTCCACCAACGGCTTGAAAAGCGATGAACTGAAAATCGGTCAAAACTTGAGCATTCCGGCCACCGAGCTGGTGACCAAGCAATGAGTGATGAGGTGATGAACAGCGCCCGCATTGAACTGCTTAGCCCGCGGCTGGCTAACCAGATTGCGGCGGGTGAAGTGGTTGAACGCCCGGCCTCGGTGATTAAAGAGTTGCTGGAAAACAGCCTCGACTCGGGTGCCAAGCGCATTGATGTGGACGTCGAGCAGGCCGGGATCAAGCTGCTGCGGGTGCGTGATGACGGCAGCGGTATTTCCAGTGACGACTTGCCGCTGGCGCTGGCGCGACACGCCACCAGCAAGATCCGCGATCTCGAAGACCTTGAGCGGGTGATGAGCCTGGGCTTTCGGGGCGAGGCGCTGGCTTCGATCAGTTCGGTGGCCCGTCTGACCCTGACCTCGCGCACCCGTGGCGCCGAGCAGGCGTGGCAGGTCGAAACCGAAGGTCGTGACATGGCCCCGCGGGTTCAGCCAGCGGCGCACCCGGTGGGCACTTCGGTTGAAGTGCGCGACCTGTTTTTCAACACCCCGGCGCGGCGCAAATTCCTCAAGACCGAAAAAACCGAATTCGATCACCTGCAAGAAGTGATCAAGCGTCTGGCTTTGGCGCGTTTTGATGTGGCGTTCAACTTGCGCCACAACGGCAAAAGCATCCTCAATCTGCATGAAGCCCGCGATGCCACGGCCCGCGCCCGGCGTGTGGCGGCGGTGTGTGGCCCGGCGTTCCTGGAGCAGGCGCTGCCCATCGAGGTCGAGCGTAACGGCCTGCATTTGTGGGGCTGGGTGGGCTTGCCGACGTTCTCCCGCAGCCAGGCCGACTTGCAGTACTTTTATGTGAATGGCCGTGCGGTGCGCGACAAGCTGGTGGCACACGCGGTGCGTCAGGCATACCGCGATGTGCTGTTCAATGGTCGGCACCCGACCTTTGTGTTGTTTTTTGAAGTCGACCCGTCGGTGGTCGACGTCAACGTGCACCCGACCAAACACGAAGTGCGTTTCCGTGACGGGCGCATGGTGCATGACTTTTTGTACGGCACGCTGCACCGCGCGCTGGGCGACGTTCGCCCCGAAGACCAACTGGCCGCGCCTGCGCCGGTGCCGGGGG
>NZ_WIWK01000212.1:0-3286 GCF_009600165.1 Pseudomonas sp. FSL R10-0399 | reverse complement strand
GCGTGAAGAGCGCGTTCGCGAACTGCGCGAGCCTCTGGACGCTGCCCCGGCAGTGGCTGCAGCTGCTGCCGTTGTCGCGACCGAAGAAGAACGTCCGGCCCGTGCGCCGCGCGAAGAGCGTCAGCCTCGCGCACCACGTGAAGAACGTGCACCACGCGAAGCCCAGGCTCCAGCACCGGCTGCTGAAGACGAAGAAGTCGCGACCAACGAAGAGCAGGCGCAGGACGACAATCAGGACAACAACGAGGGTGATCGCCCACGTCGTCGCTCCCGTGGTCAGCGTCGTCGCAGCAACCGTCGTGAACGTCAACGCGATGCCAACGGCAACGTGATTGAAGGTTCGGAAGAAAACAGCGAAGAAGCCACCGCCGAAAACGCTGCTGCCGCACCTCAAGTCGCTGCCGAGCAAGTTGCAGAACAACAAGCCGCTCACACCCAGGCCATCAGCGCTCCTGCTGAAGCCCAGGCCAACGAGCAAGCTGAACGGGCTACCCAAGCCGCTCAGGAATCGGCACCTGCCGAAACCGTGGCAGCGGTTAAAGCGCAAACCACTGAAGTGGCCATCGTGCCAACCCCAGCGGTTGAAGCGCCGGTTGTTGAGAAGCCAGTGGTTGAAGCCCCGGCTGTAGAAGCGCCGGTTGTTGAAGCAACTACTCCGGTTGAAGCGATCAAGGCACCTGAAGTTGAAGTGCCAGCGGTACAGGCTGAACCTGAAGTCAAGGCAGTTGCCGAGCCTGCTCCGGTTGTCGAAACACCGGTCATTGCCGCGCCAGAGCCTGTGGTTGAGGTCGCTGTCGAAGCGCCGGCAGTAGAAGCGCCACGCGAAGAAGCGCCGGTAATCGAGACACCAGTCGTCGAGAAAGCACCTGAGCACGTCAAGGAAGCCCGTGTTGTCCGCGAGCCAGTTGCCGAGCCTGCCATTGTCGAGGCCGCTCCAGCGCCAGTCGCTGAGCCAGTCGCTGAAGTGGTTGTGGCTGAAGCTGCTGTCGTCGAGACAGCCGTTGTGGCACAACCGGCTCCGGTTGAAGTGGTCGAAACCACCGAAGTGGTTGAAGTGGTGGTAGCAGCGCCGGTTGTCAGCGCACCGAGCAACGGTCGTGCACCTAACGACCCGCGTGAAGTACGCCGCCGCAAGCGTGAAGCTGAAGCAGCCGCCGCGAAAGCAGCAGCCACGGAACAGGAACACGAGTCTAAACCCCTCGCCTAATTCCGCCGGCCACTAAAAAGCCCCGCCAGTTCTGAACTGGCGGGGCTTTTTTTATTCAATTGTGCAATCAAAAAAACCAGAACGAGCGGCGCTCTTTCTCCAGTTCGTCGCGGCACTGCGCAAGTTGTGCGCCATAGGTTTGCGATTGCTGCTGAACCTTGCGCGCCACCTGCATCAACCAGGGTTTGCCACGGTAGGTGTTACGGGTAAAACCGCCACGCCCCTCGTGATACGCCAAGTACTGGTTATAGGCATCCCACTTGGAAATCCCCAACTGACGCTGGGTGCCTGCGGTATACCAGCCGATAAACATGATGGCGTCGGCATAGTTGTCCCGCGAACCTGAGCGCCCCATCGCCCGCTCAAAGTCTTTCCAGGCGGGCGGCTGGGCCTGTGCATAACCATAGGACGGGCTGACCCTGCCCCATGGGATAACCCACAGCAGGTAGGCGCGCGGCGGTAGTGCGTCGGCCACAAAGCTGCTTTCCTGCTTCATGATCGCCATGGCCACGTTGGGCGGCGTGCCCCATTGTGTCTGCATCGCCACCGAATCTTTGTACCAGGCCGGGTATTGGCGATAGATGTTGCACAGATTGTTTTGGTCCCTTGGCGGGGCCGTCATGCAGCCGGTCAACGTCACCAAGGTTATTGCTAACGCACACGCGGGTAGTTGCTTCATGACTCGTCCAGACCTGAAAAACAGTGGGATACACACCAAGCCTGCGTGGGCGTGAAATCAGCCAGCGAGACTGACGCCCTTAATACACGTTGGGTTCCATCTCAAGTTGCACCGCAAAACGCTCCTGGATATCGGCCTGAATCCGTTGCGCCAGGGCCAGCAGTTGCAACCCGGTGGCCGCGCCATAGTTCACCAGCACCAGGGACTGCAAGCGATGCACACCGGCATCCGCCTCGCGAAAGCCTTTCCAGCCTGCGGCCTCAATCAACCAGCCTGCCGCCAGTTTGACCTGGCCATCGGCCTGTGGATAACCGATCAGCCCCGGATGGGCGAGTTTCAACTCGTCCGCCTGCTGCGCCGACACCAGCGGGTTTTTAAAGAAGCTGCCAGCATTGCCCAACACCGCAGGGTCGGGCAGTTTTTCGCTGCGGATGCTGCTGATGGCCCGGCTTACATCTCTGGCCGTGGGCCGCTCAACGCCCTGCTCGCTTAAACGCTGGCGCACCGAGCCGTATTCCAGATGCAGACGCTCAGCGCGGTTGAGGGCAAAACGCACGCGCAAAATCAACCAGCGGCCCGGCTGCTGCTTGAAGATGCTGTCGCGGTAGCCAAACTCGCACTCGGCCAGGCTGAACTCGCGCAATTGGCCGGTGTGGCGGTCCAGGGCTGTCAGGCCCTCGAACACGTCCTTGATCTCGACGCCATACGCGCCAATGTTCTGCATCGGTGCGGCGCCCACGGTGCCGGGGATCAAACTGAGGTTTTCCAGGCCGGACAGCCCTTGCTCCAATGTCCACAGCACAAAAGCGTGCCAGACCTCCCCCGCCTCGGCCTCGACGACGGTGCGCTGGCCATCGTCGGCAAGCACCCGAATACCGCGACTGGCCATGCGCAGCACCAGGGCGTGAACGTCGCCGGTGAGCAACAGATTGCTGCCGCCGCCGATCACCAGCAACGGCAGTTGTTGCTCGGCCGAATAGTGCAGGGCTTCACGCACATCACTGTCGGTATGCGCTTCGGCCAGCAGGCTGGCACGCGCCTCCACGCCAAAACTGTTGAATGACTTCAGTGACGCATCAACCTGCAACTGCAAACTCATAAACGGCCCTTCAATTCAATCACCAGCAAATCGCACGCACGCTCGACCAGGTCGAGCACTTCTTCAAAGCCCTGTTCGCCATCGTAGTAAGGGTCCGGGACTTCATCCTTGACCGCCGCATAACGACGCAAGAACAAATCCAGTTCAGCCTTGGCGCCTGCGGGCTGCAAGGCCTTGAGGTCGCGCAGATTGCTCTTGTCCATCGCCAGAATCAGGTCATAGCGATTGAAGTCGGCAGCACTGACTTGCTGCGCACGTTGCGCCGACAAGTCATAGCCGCGGCGCTTGGCCGCCCGCTGGC
>NZ_WIWK01000211.1:0-3410 GCF_009600165.1 Pseudomonas sp. FSL R10-0399 | reverse complement strand
TACTGAGTTCGTGATAGGACATAGTGGCAGCACCGTACCGGAAAGGTCAGGTGTTGCACTCAGTTTTTGCGGCCGCCTAGTTAAAGCGATTGCTAATGAGATGGGCTCATCCCTAGTTGTTGCCCCAAACAAGACTAGAACTTCTGCCGTTTCGCCAGCGCAACCTTCTCCTTCAACACGAACGTCAGTATCGACTGCACATTTGGATGATCGTCCTGGGTGGTTTAATCCCCGCCCAGGCGCCGAGCTTAAGAGTGCGCTGGCCACCAACAAGCCACTCTTCTTATTTATTCCATGGATCGCTGGTCATGGCGATGCTATTTTCGAAAAACTAGATTGCTCTGAAAACTACCTACTGGCAGGTTTAGATCTAGTTCTAAATCTAGACGCTCCTGGCGTTCGCTTGCAGGTTCTTGGGTTCGCGTCTAAGAACCCAGCAGTTTATCGAAAAATGCTGATCAATCGCTTGGTTCCGATCCGGAAAAATATCACAGGCATGTTGTTCACCTTCGATTGGTCGCCAGTCATGCGTATAATCGCATCAGTGTGCGAGGAGTTACAGATCCCGAGGATACTAATCCCCCATGAGTCAGTGTTTGTTGATAGAGATAAATATTACTGGGACGTTGGGTCCCGTGCGTCCACCCCTCTCGCTGACGTAGTGCTAGGATGGGGCGATCTACAAAAAGAAATATTTACTGAGCGAGGTTATCCCGCGGAAAACTTTATCACAGTGGGTGCTCCGAAGTTTGATACGCATTTGAATTATGAGCCAAAACTAAGTCGAGAACAGTTTTGCAATCTTTTTGGGCTTGACCCAGAGCGAAAGATTATATTGTTCGCATCTCAACCTCTCGACTCCCAACTGGATAAGAGAGCAGCCCAGCTCTCTCAACAAATGGCAATCTCTGATCTTCTGGATGTTGCGAAGGATCATACAGCGCAAGTACTTGTTCGGCTGCCACCCAACAAACTGGATATTCTCAGTAAAGAACTGCACGGACTACTATCCCGGGGTGACGGGGCGGTCGACGATGGGGCGTACTATTCAGTCCCCCCAGAAGAGGCTATTTATCACAGCTCTCTAGTCGCCTCTATCAACAGCACAATGCTGTTTGAAGCCCTTCTCATGAAGAGACCGGCGCTCTCCCTAAAATACGTAGAGTTTGATCAGATTTGGACAGCTGCGGGAATACCATCTGTGGGGGATCTCACTGCTTTGAGGCAAGTTTTGCCAGAGCTGTTTTCTGCCCAATGGAGCCCCTCAGAGGAAGGAATGAAATGGGCTGCAATGATGTTCGGAGTGGGCAAGTTCGACGGTCAGGCCGCACAGCGAATTAAGAACTATCTATCCGAAGTATCCGCTAACCCTGACTTTCTTCAGATACGCCCCTCTGCTTTACAGCGGTTATTCAACCGAGAACCAATCGACGTTATGGCGATCCCCAGTCTTGAGGAAACCAGCGCCGGTATACAGATGTACGTTCAACCGATGTTAAAAGCCCGAACACTTCTGAGCTCATTTGCCAAAGAAGCGACAGTCGATAAGTTTTCTTCGGTTGATATATTCTTCCAGTGGGGTATTACCGAGTCGGCGCGCAAAGGTCGCCAGCGAGACTGGGCCAAAAGCCTGGGCAAGCCTGTGGTGTATATAGAGGACGGTTTTATCCGTTCACTTGATATAGGGCTGTCAAAAGAGCCGGGCTTGTCGATCATTCTGGACGACAAAACGTCATACTACGATGCATCCAAAGCTTCGCGTCTTGAGTCTATTTACGAGCATGGGCCTAGCTTGACGAGCGAAGAGAATACTCGAGCCAAAGCGGCTATCCAGCAAATCGTTGCTGCTAGAATATCGAAGTATAATCATGCCCCAGACGTTCCTTTGACCCTTGGACAACCCGGGCGAAAGAAAATTTTGCTGGTGGATCAGCGTTATGGGGATCAGTCGGTGATCTCTGGCATGGCCGATGAGAAGGTCTTCGAACGCATGCTCCAGGATGTACTTAGTCAACGCTCTGACTGCGACATTCTAATAAAACAGCATCCAGATGCGATCAAAGGCGGCAAGTCTAGTTACTTCAATAATGAGCGACTAGCTGTTGCACAATATATGGATAATGTCTATCCCATACTATTTGACATTAACCCCCACGCCCTATTTGACCTCGTCGAAGAAGTATATGTCGTGACGTCGGGGATGGGGTTTGAAGCGTTAATGGCGGGCAAAAAAGTCCACTGCTATGGTATACCTTTTTATGCAGGATGGGGCCTGACAACTGATCAAAATATCCTCAGTCGGCGCAGCAGGCTGAGAAGCCTAGAAGATATTTTCTACTTTGCCTATATCGAAAGCAGCCGTTATTTCCATCCAGATTTAAAACGCTGCGCCGAACTGGAAGATATTGTGGATTATATCGCTAACAAAAAGATAGCCCGTTAGCATCTAGCGCGCCGTTTGAAAATGATTCACAAGCGAGCCTTTGAGGCGATAGTCTCATAGGCTCTTTATATTTTCTCCCGTTGCGCTCCAACCACGCGACTGATCTCGGAGCCCACTTGCCGTAATACGAGGCCTTGGTTTAGCGTGACCTAGCCCGTTCACTTTAGCATGGAAACTTCTTTGGCATAGGCCTGGCAGGCCTGCAGCGCGGTCAGTCCTTGATCGCCGTCGCCGGTGATTCCGATAATTCGTTGAGCATGCGCTGGGTCAAGTTGGGCTCTACGGGCGCCATGAACCACGCCGCCGGGGCTGGTAGTGGCTTGCATTCCGTCACAACTATTTGCGGCGGTGGCGTCGAGTTGGACTGACAGCCGCAGGTCAGCAGTAGCAAGGCGATCACGCAGGCGTGCTTGTTTGGTTTTCTCATCGTTCAAAGCTCGGTAATGGGCTTGGTCGCTGGCTGCCAGCCACTGCTCAAGGGCAAAGCGCTTACCCTGCTCGGCTAGCACTAACGCGGCGTTGGCATTGGCCAGATTTGTGCGCTCGGTTTGGTGGTCGGCTTCCTTCGCGGCCAGTTTCTGGCCGTAGGCGTTGGCTTGCCATGTCCATGCGGCCCACGCGCTGCCCGCCATCAGGGCCAGGAGGATCAATAGCGCCCCGCCCCACTTCATCACGTCGATCTTCACGCCAACACCTTCAGCGCCCGGGCGTACAGTGCCCGCCGATCCGCTACGCCGTTCTGGCCACCATTGATACGCCGAGTGATCGTGTCGAACTTGCCCGCATCAGCCAAAGTGTTCAGGCCTCTACTCGACCAGAACCACGCTGCGGACATACAGGCATGCTGCGGTTTCTCCAGCAGCTCAGGGTGATTGACCAGGTCAAGGCCTAGGGCTTCACCGCACTCGGCGTAGTTTGCCCGGCCGGTTATCTGGATCAGGCCACGACCACGGTACTTCTGACCGTC
>NZ_WIWK01000210.1:0-3498 GCF_009600165.1 Pseudomonas sp. FSL R10-0399 | reverse complement strand
CACCCAGGCTGGCCGCCAAACGCCGCCCCAGTTCACCGCCACCCGAGCGGCTGTCGGGCAGCAACCAATGCTGGGGCGCGAATTGGTTATCCACAGCCCGCAAGCTCAACACCTGTTGCTCCGGTGCATAACCTTGGCTGTCGAGTTGTAACAAGCGGTCGACACCGGCCGTGGCAAACGCGGTTTCTTTGGAGTCACCGAACACCACCGCCAGCACCGCGCCGTCTGCACCCGCCAGTTGGTGGGCAAGCCCGAGCAGGTCGCGGTCATGGCTGCTCAAGCGGCCACCGACCATGTCCGGCACCACGGCGATGTAAAACGCCGGGACGGGCACTTGATGCAACGGCAATTGCACCTCAACCCGGGCTGTGCGCTTGCTCGCGCCGCCCTGCTGCACGCCGCTGCGGTCGATGCGCTTGATGCCGTTGGGGCCGATAAAACCCACCCCGTGGACGTTTTTGCGCAGGACACCGTTAGGCCCCATCCAGCTTTGCTGCGTTGGCTGCAGAGCTGCGTGCAACGGGTGCAAGCGGTTACGGGCGATCCACTCGGCACGCGGGTCGCGGCGAATAATGTCACTCATGCGATCACCTCTTCGGGAGCACGCTGGGTGGCTTTGACCGGCGCTGCGGGTTCAACCAGCGCATCGGCCACCAGTTCAGCAATGTCTTTGATCAACGGCCGTGGCTCAACCACGCCTTCAAGCATGGCGGTGCACTGCGGGCAGCCCACGGCCACGCGCTCGGCGCCGGTTTCGCGAATGTCGTCCATGCGCATGTCGGGGATACGCTGCTTGCCGGGGATGTCGGTAATCGGCGCGCCGCCGCCACCGCCGCAGCACCGTGAGCGAAAGCCCGAACGCTGCATCTCTTTGACTTCAATGCCCAGCGCCCGCAGCACCGCACGCGGCGCCTCGTATTCACCGTTGTAGCGGCCCAAATAGCACGGGTCGTGATACGTCACGCTGCCACCGGTATCGGCGCTCACGTTCAATTGCCCGGCGGCCAGCAACTCGGCCATGTAAGTGCTGTGATGCTGCACCAGATACTCGCCACCAAAGGCTGGGTACTCGTTTTTCAGCACATGAAAACTGTGCGGGTCGCAGGTGACGATGCGCTTGAAGCGGTACTGGGCCAGGGTCTGGATATTGCGCCTGGCCAGGGCCTGGAACGTCGCTTCATCACCCAAACGCCGGGCCACGTCGCCGCTGTCGCGCTCCTCCAGGCCGAGCACGGCAAAGCTGACCTTGGCCGCTTTCAGCACTTTGACGAAGGCGCGCAAGGTGCGCTGGTTGCGCATGTCGAACGCGCCGTCTCCGACCCAGAACAACACATCAACCGAAGGCGTGTCGCGCATCACGTCGAGGTTCAAATCAGCGGCCCAGTTCATTCGCCCACCGGGTGCAAAACCGCCGGGGTTGTCGGTGGCAATCAGGTTGTCGAGCACCTGCGCGCCATTATTCGGGGTCGCGCCTTTTTCCAGGGTGAGGAAGCGGCGCATGTCGACGATGGCATCTACGTGCTCGATCATCATCGGGCACTCTTCCACGCAGGCGCGGCAGGTAGTGCACGACCACAGGGTTTCAGCGTCGACCAAACCATTGACGATCGGCTGATGCGGGTTGCCGCCGTGCTCGCCAATCGGCTTGCCGGGGTACGGGCTGCCAGCAAAGTGCGCATCGGTGCCACCGGCCAGGCCCACGACCATGTCTTGAATAAGTTTTTTCGGGTTCAGCGGTTGCCCTGCGGCAAAAGCCGGGCACGCCGCTTCGCATTTGCCGCACTGCACGCAGGCGTCGAAACCGAGCAGTTGGTTCCAGGTGAAATCCTTGGGTTTTTCTACGCCCAAAGGCGCGCTGCGATCCGTCAGATCGAGGGCTTTGAGGCCGGTCGAACGGCCGCCCCCAAAGCGCTCGGCGCGGCGGTGCCAGGCCAGGTGCAGCGCCCCGGCGAAGGCGTGCTTCATGGGCCCGCCCCAGGTCATGCCTAAAAACAATTCACACACGCCCCACGCCACGCCCACCGCCAGCAATGCCGCGAGGAACCAGCCGCCAAAGCCTTCGGGCAGAACCCCGGCGACCGGCAAGGTGAGGATAAAAAAGCTCGCAGAAAACGCCAACAGACTTTTCGGCAGGCGCATCCACGGGCCCTTGGACAAACGGCTCGGCGGGTTGAGGCGGCGTTTAAACACAAACAGCGCGCCGATAAACATCAGCACCGTGGCGAACAGCAAGGCGTAACCGAGGATCTGGTTATGCACGCCAAAGCCGTGCACCACAATCGCCAGCACCGCCGCCAGGACAAACCCGCCCGCCGTGGCCACGTGGGTGTTGGCCATGTATTTATCGCGCGCCACCACGTGGTGCAGATCGACCATGTAGCGACGCGGCATGGCCAGCAGGCCGCCGAGCAGATCGACCTTCGACGCACGGCCACGACGCCACATAGCCATGCGCCGCACCGCGCCCAGAATGGCGAGCGCTAGGGCGGCGAATAACAGGATGGGGAGGATGATAGTCAACATGATGAAGCTCCCGGGTCTCACACGATCCCTGTAGGAGCGAGCTTGTCTCGCGATCTTTTCAACGATCAAAAGATCGCGAGGCAAGCTCGCTCCTACAGAGGTATGGGGCGCTGCTTAGAAATCCTTGCACAACCGCAGGGCGTCATAGATGGCGGCATGCACGTTGCGCTGCGCCACACAGTCACCGAGGCGGAACAACAAGTAGCCGTCACCCGCTTCGCTCAGGCACGGTTGCGGCTGGATCGCGAACAGCGCTTCAACGTCGATCTGGCCCTTGTTGCGCGAGTCGGGTTTGAGCGCGTAATACAGCTCTTCGTCCGGGCGCACGCCGTTTTCAATCACCACCTGGTCCACCACGCGCTCTTCCTTGGCGCCGGTGTATTCGTTCTCCAGCACGGCAATCACCTTGTCGCCTTCGCGGTACACGCGCTCCAGCATCATGTCGCCGGTCATGATCACTTCTTTGGGGTACAGGCTGCGGTAGTAGGTCGGGAACGACGTGCCGCCCACCGCCACACCGGGCTTGGTGTCGTCGGTGACGATCTCGACCTGCGAGCCTTTGTCGGCCATAAAGTCGGCCACGGACATGCCGGTGAACTCGCAAATGGTGTCGTACACCAGCACGTTTTTACCCGGCGCCACTTTGCCGTCGAGCACGTCCCAGCTGCTCACCGACAAGCCCTCAGCGGCGCCCCAATGTTCGTTTTGTTCCACAAACGAATGCCCGCCCACCGCCAGCACCACGATGTCTGGGCGCAGGTCGAGAATGGTCGCCACATCGGCCGCCGTGCCCAAGCGCAAGTCGACGTTCAAGCGCGCCAGTTCCAGCTGGAACCAACGGGTGATACCGGCCATCTGGTCACGTTGCGGGGCTTTGGCGGCGATGCTGATTTGCCCGCCAATGGCCTCGTTTTTCTCGAACAGGGTCACGTCGTGCCCGCGCTCGGCGGCCACGCGGGCGGCTTCCATCTCGGC